>JAUWWG010000080.1 GCA_030616985.1 Thermoplasmatota archaeon | reverse complement strand
TGCAGGTTTGTTTGAAAGCATTGGTCTTATGGGTAAATTGGTTCCTCAAAAGGATAACGTTAATGGGTTTTCGAGTGAACACGTAAAAAAACAAGTAGCTAATAAAACAGATGGGGGGTACCTTGCTAAGAAAGGCAAGAATAGTGGTAGAGTATTATGTAAGTTTGGAAATAAGAAAGTGATACTTAAAAAAGACGGTCACACTCGGTCAAAAGATTTTCACGATGATGCAAAAACAAAAATCCCTTCAAAAAAAGCAAAAAAGCAAAAAAATTTGAAAAAAGATATTCACAGTAAAAAAGTAAAAATTGAAACGGAAAAGTTGACGGAGATGCATAAAGAGCCATTGAAGGATTACAATGATGCTAAAAAAACGATTAAAAAATTGGAAATGATAAATGCGGAACTAGAAAAGGAAAATAAAAAGTTAGGGAAAGAGTTATCTATACTAAAAACTCGCTTGGACAATGAGAAAACGAAACAACAAAAACGAGATAAAACATACGATCCCATGGTGAAAAAAAATGCAATTTTGTTTAACAGGGGAACACATTTTTTGTTTGATTGCATTGGGGGGAGCAGAAAAAAGGAAGAATTTGAGAGAATGATGTATGAGTTGGATGAACGTAAGAGTTTGTTGGATGATCTTGAATCTCAGATAGTTGATGATAGAAGAAATCTTGCCGATAGCAAGAGTGAGTTTTGTAGATGGAAAGAGAAACTTGAATTATTGGAAGACGAGATTGAGAGGAGACGGGTGGAGGTAGTAGAACAAGAGAAAATGCTTAATGAGCGTGTTACTTCCTCTTTGGCTAGAGGAATCCACAATGAGTCAGTTTCTGAAGTAGACGGCGAGATTTCTTCTGATGTTAGCAGCTCAGATATTGAAACAATAGAACATCATAATGTTCTTGATAAAACTGCTCGATGTGCCGCAATTATTCAAAGAGGCATTTTGAAGCAGATCAACGATTCTTTTGCAGAGTTGATTGGTTTTGAAACTGATGAGATTATGAATAAAAGTTTGTTTGATTTTATTGCCCCCGAGGGACTTGCAGATCTTGAGAAATATTATTTAAATAGATTAAAAGGATGCGATAGTTATACCTATGGGACTGTTTTTTCAACAAAAGATAGCGGCAAGATACTAGTAGAAGTAAGTATCAAACCAACTACTTATGATGGCAAGAAAGCTGAGATTGCAATTATTAAAGAACTGGAAAATAAATAAAAAAAGAGAAACCCTCGCGATCCATTAGATCACCCATGAGTATGTAAATAGGCTAAAAAAACCTATTTACATAGCAAAGGGGAGATTTCACAGTTTCTTTTACGAGAGATTTACAATTCTCTTTGAGAACACTGCGGGTGCGGTCGTATCGTATTGCGCTTTTATTCCTACTTCTGGTGTCAGTGTACCTGATATAGATTGTCTTGGCAGTAATCCTCCTTGATCAGGGATGATAGCACTAAGATTTACGATGATGATTATTCGATCTCCGCTGTTCATACCTGAAGTACCGGTGACTGACGAATCCGGATCATGGACTGCAATGACACCAAATGTGGTGCTGGTTGTATTATCTAATATGGTATAGCTTGATCCTGATACTACCGGCGTATTGAATACACTTTTGTTGTCTACATTTACATTTTGTATGATTGATTCATCTAACGTGAGAATCGATAGATTGTCAAATAGAGCAGACAAAGTACACAAGCTAAGGCTGATATCCTTTGATCCCGCTCGAGGTCGTACGGTGAGTGCGATATATTCAATTCTTGTTTTATTTGCATCCGTATATCCTGTTATTGACTCTATGGCTACTCCTGCTGAGACTTCTCGAATGGTTGCTGTTCCTACAGTTCTAGCTCTTGATTGCAATGTTTCACTGGTATTGATTAACACGCTTGCTGCAACTGCTGCAATTAAAACCATGGCAATGAACACGATAAGTGTCCCAATTCCAACCATGCCTATATCATCTTTTTTAAGATTTTTAAGAGATTTTTTGTGTTTCCCATAGTTCTCTTTAGATTTTGGTTTGATTGCAATTATGGTGTTTATACTTAGGCATCCTAATCCTTGTTCGGAGTCGACTATTATAAAACCATCTTTATAGTCTACGTCCTTAAGGGTGCCAGTAATCACACTGGCTCTGTCTTCACCTGGTTCCCGAGTGACGATTTTACAGTACGATCCCTTCAACATTTCCATATACTTTTTTACCATTTTTTTCACCACCATTTTTTTCCATACATTCCCACGCCAATTTCAGGCATGGTACTTATTTTCATGTTTATTGTTCTCAAGTGACACTATATAAAGCTTCGCCGGTAGAGAAGCAAACTGCAAAAATCATCAGAAAGTCAAAATAGTACAAACAAAAAAATCACAATTTGACATTTTTACATGTTTTATGCTAAGGGGATGATTTATTCATTGGTGAAAAGTGTTTTAGGCCATGCTGCGTCACTTGTTTTTCCACATATAATGGTATTAATTGTATAATAAGACTTATATATTATCTTCTCCCAAAATACTACTGGATACAAAAGTGATAAAATGAATAATCGGGGAGGCATAGGAATATCCGCTGCGATATTACTCATCAGTTTCATACTGATATCGATTACAATAGCGTCGATCATAACAGGTGGGACCACGGGAACATCCGAAGAAAATATGGAAGAAATACTGGATGATGTCCTTGATGAGATTTCCACGTACTTACAAATAAAAGATGTGATGGGTAAATATTATTCTACAGGTGGGGAACAAAGGATAGAAAAAGTAGTAATATTAATTAAACCACTAATATCACAAGATATAGATATGTCTGAATTAACAATAAAACTATGTGATGGAAACACCGTAAAAATGCTTGGTTATAGCGGAAATGCGGAATTCATTGAGTCAAACTCTCTTTTCGAACATCCGGTGTGGATCAATATCTCAGATAGCAATTTTGGGTTTGTTGTTATACATGATAAAGATAGATCGTTAGTGGACTATGATGTTATAAATGATAATACAGATATGGCCTACATAATAATCAATCTTTCAGACGAATTCTCCATGGCTAAAGGAGAAACTATGGATGTGACACTCCTCCCATCAGCTGGAATAAAGAAAACAATAACACTTGATGCGCCACTTCCAATGAAACAATTGGTTAATCTGCAATAGCACTAATTTCAATATGCTATTATTCTTCATCATCAAATTTTTCTGTCTTTATATTGTCATCGACAATATTTGATCCTTTAGAAATCTCGTTAAAACTCCTAATTTTTTCTTGTAAGTTTTCACCCACTAGTCTCTGGATCTCGTTTTTGATTTCCAATTCTCTTTGTCCTGTTTTCACCTGTCTTAATTCTTCATTTTTTGCCAGTAACTCGCTTTTCATTCGCTCAAATTCTGTTTGTAACTGATCAATCATCTTGTTTTTATCTGTGAGTGTTGTTTGATTATCTACTAATTGTTTTCTCATCTCGCTTGTTTCAAGATTTCTTTTTTCCAAATCGCTGCCTAATGCCTTAACTCCTTCATTTTTTCTCTCTAAATCTTTTTTTAACCAGTTTAAAGCTGCCCTACCCGCTCTCGCTTCTCTATCTGTTTCCTCTATTTCTCTTTGTAGTATCTCTATTTCTTCATTTTTTGATTCAAGTACTTGACGTATATTTTCCAATTCGTTTTGTGACGGTGTCCTTTTGCTATGTTCGCTTTTAAATTCCTGCTTAATTTGCTGCAGTTTCATCTGTATCTGCTCTTCTCTCTTGTTTAATTCTTGTTCCCATGCATCCATTTTTCTAAACCTATCTTCAGTGCTTTTTTGTAATTGCTGCATCTCCTCTCGCTTATTGTATAACTCGTTGTCAATAAGTTCTATATCTCTGTTTTTATCTTCCAATTCTTTTTGTAGTTGTGTTATGTTTTCTTCTTTCCTCTTTAAATCCAGATTTTTATTTTCAATTTCCTCCAGTATTTGATTTAACTTTGTTTGTATTTTTAAAACTTCTTCGCTTATCATGATATTTCTCCCTCACCCCAAGCGCCTTATTTTATAGTGATTTTGCTTTCTCTACGTTGCGTAGTCATGGGAATGCGTCGCATGAATATTAATCTTTTTTAATTAAACACCTATTTTCCGGTACGCATACTTTATTTATTAAAAATATGTTATCTTGTTTCAACAATCAACATATGATGGTGAGAGAAATAGTGGAATTGGGGCAATTGAATCGAGAAGATTCCTCAGGGTTAAAAACACATGATGAGATATTAGAGTTAATAAAAGAAATTGAATCAATTGAAGATAAATTTAAGTATTTGAAAGTAGCACCGGAGAACCATATTGGAAAAGAGATTGTAAACCAAGAACTTGAACAAATTGAAGCAACTGGGGAATTAATGGGTAAACCTCACATTTCTGTGAATCAAACTAAATCTGAATTAAAAGAGATAACTCACCCAGATAAAAGGAAAGATAAAAAACATAAAATTCACTTTCCAATTGGAATACACTGGAGAAAAGAAGCCAGATGGCCAAAAATTGGGAATTTTTTGAAACGTATAAAAGTAAACCCTAGTAGAATTAAAACTCCAGAATTAACTGAATTGCAAAATCAACTCGAGAGTTCTGAAGTTGGACTTAGGCCAGGTAATACTACATTTACATTAAGGATTGACGACCAAGGCAGGCTTATGGGATATAACATCAAAAAACCTAAATCTGAGGGAGGGCATAGGCGAATTCTGCCATTTGGAAAGGGTACTACTGAAGAATCGGGTGCCAAAGAGGCGGAGGAGCCAGGTATAAAAGGGAAGATCAAAGGTCTATTTTCGCGAATTAAGCCGAAACAATCAGGAGAGTCAGGTGGTTCAAAGGTATCAAGCTTATTAGGTAAAATCAAAGGTATTCTTCCAAAAAGATAATTGAGATAGAGTGCAATACGATAAATTTAATGAACGATGTTAGAACATGTGTATAGATAGTTGGAAATGAAGTAAATCTGCCATGCAACTGTTTATCTTGATTTGAATGGATTAAATATATAAAACATCATTTCACCACTTGAAGTGTCATTTCCCTCTTTGTCATAGATCTTTGTTTCAAGTGTGTGTTTTAGATATGCTTTTTCGTTCCACTTCCATAAATATGGTGGACTTGTCAACGCATCTTTTAACTTTCCATCTATATAGAATTCTGCTTTGCTTATATTATCACTATCTACATTAACGCTCACTAGGCCGAATATTATCGTTCTAAAGAATGGCAGTATCTTTTTGTTTTTTATATAGATAAAATCATCAATTATTACTAGTTTATACTTAAACGCAAAAAATGCTGTTACTAAGATTGTAATTGTTACACCTAGCGCTATCCACATCCAATTCTTTTCGATAAAGCTTTCCTGAGGTGGCTCGGCATAAGCAAAATATATGTAAGTGGCACTTGAAGAGACATAGTCATTGCCGTGTAAAGCTTGGGCATCAATTTCGAGTGTATATACTCCATCGTCCAAATACGGTAAAGGGGTGTAGGTAAATACTTTATTGTCTGTTGTAACTAGATTTGATTCTATTTGCGAAGATCCAAATGCAGCGTATACGATTGTAACTGGGGTATTATATGAAATAGTTATTGTTGTACTATTCTCATTAATTAGACCGCCGTCTACTGGGGAGAAAATGGGGTTTTCTAGTTCAGGGAAGATATTTTCAAAAAAGAAGTGATATACTGTATCTGGATCATCGAGTAAGTATATTTTACCGTTTTTTCGCCAAATCATATCTGAATAAATGTCGCTTCCGTCTCCTCTTTTAACTGTTAAGGGTGAATCCGGATATTTATCATCTACTTCGATATATATCCAGTTTGCCTTGTCAACTATGATAGTCATAGTAGCTTGTTCGTTTTCGTCATCCTCTACGATATCATCATCGTCAACTTGTATTTTAAAATAAGATACTGGGGTGATTTCATCACTGAATGTATTCCATAAACATTCTGGTGTTTCGTCGTCATCCACAGATAACAGAAATGAAATGATTCCACTAATGTTTACATGGCAGTTATGTACTGAAGTCAATTTGTCATTTGGATCAAAAAATGTATCTACTATTCCATCACCGTCTGTATCATAACCATAAAATTTCTCGGTGAGATTTAGGTTATACGTACTGGATACACTATTCATTGTGTAATCTGATGTTTCTATTTTAGTAAAATTAATTATGTTGACTTGAGTGGTACTCGTGTGGGTTCTATCATCATTGTCAGTGACTGTTAGTGTTATCCCGTAATTCCCATTTGAATAATACGTGTGTGTAGGGGCAGAAATATTTCCAGTGGTTCCATCTCCAAAGTTCCAAAGGTAATTGGTTATTTCACCATCGAGATCGAAACTATCAGCTCCATTGAATGTTATTTCTGTTAATACAGAACCAGAATATGGTCCACCAGAAATGGCAGTTGGATTCTTAGTATTGTTTGAATTACCGGATGTGTCGTTTACATAGATAACACAATAAACATTGTCAAGGGCAACATCTGTAAAAATTACTTTTTTATAGTAGTTGCTTCCCATGTAATCCATATCACTTTTCATATTATTACTGCCATTATGCCAATATTCTATACATACATCTGAAACCGCTGAATCATCTGTAACTGTCACTCCAAATGTATGGCTATTTGGAAAATCTTCAAAAGAGGGACCATATCTTTCGATTTTTATTGATGGAGGTTGGGTATCAGTTATTGTTACTGTTTTGTTATCACTTGTAACGGCATTGCCCCATTTATCTCTAGCATAGAAATGATATCTGAGATCATCAATACTTTTATTTAAAGATACAGTTCGTTCAAAGTAATTTCCAACAACATTAATCATTGATTGATTTTTCCATTTACTAGTGTGATTCCAAATTATGTATACTTCAATATATGATGTACTGGTCTCACTACTGGTAACCGTTACATTGAAAGTAAAATTACTATTTGGGGGACTGGTGGTTGGGGAATTATCCACTATTATTGGTGGTTCTCCCTCATGCATATAAAATGTAACATTACTTGAGTTAGCCCAATTTCTAGGATCTTTTGCAATTATTCTGAAGCTGTAGTTCCCAACAGATAAAAACTGTTTGTTACAGAAATATGTATTTCCAGTTTTATTTTGAGTGATTGAAAAATTGCTTGTTTGTTCGTTTGGGTCAGTAACAACAAGATATACATCTCTGATTTTTGTATTGTCTGTAACGATTACAAATATGTTTGTGTAATCTCCAATTGATTGCGAGCTAGGAGAAGCTTGAGGTGTACTTATGCTGGGTGGAGTAACGTCAAGTAATGGCCCATTGTCTTTATTGGATCCGTATATTGTGTAAGCGCTGTCAGCAAATCCATCACTATCATTATCGTAGGCTCCCTCGCCCGATTCATCAAAATCATCCCAATAGTTACCCGAAATATCGGGTCCTCCAACTATGTTTGGTCCACTTTGTGCCAAATTCCATGTGTTGAGATTTATGCTTTTATCCACTGCATTTTGAGTGTTATCATGGAAATAGTTATTCCAAATTCTATTTTCTTTTGTAAAAAAATCTAGGTAAGCTCCATATTGGCTGTTGTTATATATTTCATTACCATAGATGCGACCATCAGTTGAATTATATAATCTTACGCCTGCTAATGTATTGTAGCTAATTATATTATTTGAGGATATTGTAGTGTTATCGTCAGCAGTTAGATATAGCCCGTCTTTTTTGTTATGTGAAATAATATTATTATATATAGTATTATTGGAACCAACTATCATAATGCCATAATTTGTATTCCCATTGATCGTATTGGCATTGCTAATTGTTGTGACGCTGCAATTTTCCAAAACTATCCCAGACCCTTTATTATTATATATTTCATTATTCGAGATTATTGATGAGTTGCTGTAGTCATTAAGATAGATGCCGTTTTGATTGTTGTTGGATATATTATTCCTCTTAATTCTCGCATCATGACATGTTTTGCTTAAGAAAATTCCGTGCCCTTCATTATTTTGAATTTCATTTTCATAAATATTGTTGGATTGTGATATATATAGGTAGATACCATTGTGATTTCCAGTAATTGTATTATAGCTAATATTGTCGTTTAGACTAGAAGTAATAAGTCTAACACCGTCACCGTTATTATCCGTTATTTCGTTATCATAAATAAGATGACCATTCGAGTTGTTAATGAGGATACCGTGGTACCCATTTGATATTCTATTGTCTGTTATAATTGAATTTCCACTCTCAACTTTAATTATTGCATTGTTATTAGTGCTTCCACTATTTTCTATCGTAAAGTGACTAATATTTACGTTTGCAGCATGAATTTTGATTACATCAACACTGCCATTTCCAACAATTTTTGTGTTGCTTTTATCCTCACCAAAAAGATCAAGTTTATGTGCAATAGTTAGGTTTTCGGAATATGTTCCGTTGTAAACCACGATTCTGTATCCCGAACTAGAATTATCGACCGCATCTTGAATTGACGTATATAATTCGCCTTCCCCAACATATAATGTAGGTGGACCATCTGCTTCACAAGTTTGATTAAAAGAAAAAAGGCCAATGCTGTGTATGGAAATTAGAACTATAATTAAAACTGTCCTTAAAGTCTTTGACTTTACCCCATCCACTTGCATCACCACTTGCATATGCAAATATGCTTGTACAATAAAAACATTGTCATAAAGCTGATGTGTCGAGTGATTGCCTTTTAAAGAGATTATCAAAATAAATGGTGAAAAACGACGAAAAAACAATTAAATGCCTTTGGGATATATGAACAAAAGAGGGAAAAAGCATGGCGAGAACTATTATGGTGGTGGATGACGATCCTGATATGATCTTTATTGTCAAATGCGGGTTAGAAGAGTTTGCAGATGAGTATATAGTTATAGGTGCTGGAAGTGGACATGAATGTTTTGAACTATTGAAAAAGGGTCAGATACCAGATTTGATTCTACTAGATGTTATGATGCCCGAAATGAATGGATGGGATGTATTTACGAAATTGAAAGAAACTCCGGAGTGGAGAGGCATATCTGTAGTTTTTCTAACCGCGACGATCGATCCATATAGCAAAGGGTTTGGAACGTTATTAGCAAATGATTTTATTGAAAAACCATTTGAAATAAGTAATTTGAAAGAAAGAATAGATAATGTTTTGGATAGAGTACAATGTCCAACTTAAAAAATTCCCAAGTTATTAGACACGTATTGCAAACACTTATTAGTAAAATAGGCAGAAGAACTTCTGAAGGTTTTGCTACTGTAATACTAGATACTGTACTCAACGAACTTATGTCAAGATATGATTTTTTAAGATATGTTGAGATAAAAAATACATTTTATTCTGATGGAATCGATGCCGTTAATGTTTCTTCCGAAATAGACTTAGTTGACACTGCTAAGTTTTACAATGCTGTTGGAGACATTATAGGAATGACGGTCAAATATATTGAAGAAAAAGCTAATTTCTTCTTTATAAAAGAAGTTCAAGAAGCTCTTAACGGTATTTACGATTTAAATCTGAAAGAACAAAACATAGATCTAAATCTTATGCAGTTCCAATTCATTGTCGATAAGAAGCAAGAAGTCAAGATGAAAAACTCTGAAATGGTAGAGATTGTGATAGGCGCGTTAAATAATATAATAAATCAAAAATTTCCCGGAGCACAAAAAACAAAAACTATGATTAATTCAATTAGAAAACTAGGGAAAAAATATGATTTTTTAAAGCATGTGGAAATAAGTGATGAACCAACTTCAGGGGGTTTCTATCTTATTCAAGCTTTGCCCGGTATAAATAATGCACATCCGATTGATGTAGCTGAGGCAATTCAAAAAATTATATGTGGCATAGGCAAATCATTGGATTGGAAGGATGGCGAATCGTTTATAGAAACTCTTAAAAGGGAAATTGGGGAAAAACATCTTGTCCTGGAAGGAATGGGTGTAAATCTAGAACACATAAAATTTGTATTAATGCGGCAAGGGCATGAAGTATTGGTTAAAAAGACGTTGGAAGCACTTATAGATACAGTGAGTAAAAATACTTCCGAAGGTTTTGCAGTTG
>JAUWWG010000018.1 GCA_030616985.1 Thermoplasmatota archaeon | reverse complement strand
GGTGTATCCGCCTCCATCATAGTGTGCATATAAGTCCATTTTACCTTTATCTGTCATCTCAGCTACTGGCTCAAAGTTCCCATAACACGCCAATGTTTGTTTCTCTAATATATCATCTTCATCCCACAGAGTATTTGCAGAGGATCCCCAGAATATAATAGCTGCATTGTTTGGTGACCGAATCCAGGTTTCTCCAAAGCATTCTCCAATAGAGTATTTACCTGTTACACATGCATGGCTACATACAAATGAGAGCATGCCTTGGTTAGTTAGGCCATTCACATCAGATTGGCTGAAAGGTGGGCCATCTGCCCAGCTTGTGGTGCTACCATGACCTGAATATATAGCAACTACGCGGCCATCATTAAGTGAATTTCTAACATCCTCAGTAGTTGCACCGTAGGAAACTTCATAGAGTTTATCACAGGTAAAACCAAGTGGATCAAAATAATTAGATATTACATAATTATGTGTTCCTTCAGTTATAGCATAATTATCATTTCCTGCCATAAAAGCGCCTTTAGTTAGAAAATCATTATTTGCCCAATTTCCTTTTTCATAGCCCGTTGTCTTATCCACCATAGCTGTGACATGCGAGACTTGCGATGCAGGGAATCTGCCAATAAAAACATCTGCAAAATAATCTGATCCGTCTACGGTGGCATAGTATAAATCAGTAGCAGTATTTGATGCATCGCCTGTGAAGGCAGGTATTTGCCCGGTATCTCCCACCAATAGAACAAATGAGGGAGGGGGAGACCAAGTGTCATATGCGTCTTCAATGTAATCGTAGATATTGTCTCTTGTCGGCCCTCCAGGTATATCGGATGTCTTTGTGACAGTTACATCATAATAAATGTTTTCCTTCCATTCAGCAAGCGAGGTCATTTCGCTATAAAAATCATCATAGACAATGATTAAATAACCTTCTGATCCAAAAGAAGATCCCCTGGTATTTGGTTCGAAATCAGCATAGTTCACAAATATGTTTTTAAATAAATTTTCATAGGCAGGTGACGAATATCTCTGTATATCTTCATATGTTTGTTTCATATCGCTACAAGGAATATCTATGTTCAGTTCGCATGAAGTCATAATACCTAACTCCCCTGTGACTGGATTATACTGCACAGGAGATATTTGAATTAATGCAAAATGGTGTCCTCTAATAACACCTGTTTCAAGTATTCTAGCCGTATCTGTTTGCACGAGCTTATCTGTAGAATAATAAACTGTATCCATTGTAAATTCTATCGGTTCTGAAGGATCCATGGCTTTAGAACGTGATGGTTGAACAGGGATTATCCTTTCAGGAAGGTTTAACCTGTTAAGAGTTGTGTATTCCCAACCCTCCAAGACTACTGATACTTCAGGATCTGCGCCTTGTGGTATTTGTACCAAGTAATTGATAACCGGAAGTTTTGCTTGACCTTCAATAATGGTATATCCTTCATCAGCTAATTCTAACGTTGCAAATGTTTCACCGTTTATATTTTCACTTCCAAATTTCAGAGTTGGGCTGTTTACTTCAAGTTCTATTGAAAAATCGTTTTCGAATCCGTATGCCTCATCAAAATCCTCTTTATCGCTTGCTGTATGCTGTGATGCCGATCCAAATCCACTCACAAAAAAAAGGCCTACGATTATTATTGCTATTAGCTTTTTCATTTATATGTCCCCCTTAAATTTAAGATATATCCCCTCTTAAATCTAAGTATTAATTAAAATACATTAATAATATAAAAAGTTATGTGAATGTTGACGTTGTCCAACCACCACACAGAATGGAGAATTGTTTGTATCTTATATTCGTGACTTCCAATTACTGATTTCATCTACACAAAATAGAAAGGAAATTGAGATTATAGCATAATCTCTACAGTCCGATCAGGTTTCTAAATAATGGGAACAGATAGGAGTGGTTCTCTAGAAAACGTATAAATAACGGGCTGGCGGATTTGGTTTTAGGTGTCGCAAGAGATATATCCACACTGCAGTAATCACTAGGATCATCTGAATTGACTATCTTTATCTCACCTGTGAAACTCTGCTCTTTTTCATCTGGGGCAACAACAATTACATTTACAGTAAATGCACCATCTTCAGGCGTGAGACCAGATCCGTCACTTGGATGAAAAGTCCAATCACCCCATGAAGGTGTTTCTACAATTTCCCAGGAAAGCTCAGATCCAGAATCACCAACATTCTCTATAACAAACTCCCCCGAAACTGCCACCTTGGGTTTTATATCACTCCAATGAAGTGCTCCGGTACATTCTAGATCGGGATTTTTTTCAGGCTCTTCCTCATTTTTAACCGTGACAGTAGCATAGTCTACAGGAGATTGCAGCCCTTCTCTATTAATACTTACTGCAGAAATTATTATTGGCCCATCATCAACAGTTTTTGTATCCCAAGGTAGAGTCCATTCTGTCATGCCATTACCCATACTTGTTACTTCTGCATCTAACCAAGCACTACCGCCTATCTTAATACATACGTGTTTTATGTAGGTTCTAAAGCAAAAAGCGTTACCGGAAATCGTTATTGTATCATTAACGACTTCCCCTTCAAAGGGAGATGTTATCTTTACAACTGGTGGTATTTGATGTCCACCGCTTCCTCCACCTCCTTCTATAAATCCTGCTAACTCTCCAAGTGTCGCCATAACGAGTCTACTAACCCTCATATTGTAATCCATATCCATCTTATCAGAGGTATCTTGTGGTGAATGATAATAGGGATTGAAATGATACTCATGATACATTATTGCATTATAACCCTCTGACCAAAAACTTGCATGATCACTGTTTGAAGCATATCCGGCATCTATAATTGAAAGACCAATCAGATCATTATATGATTGACTAACATCTGCCGTATAAGTCACCATCCAATGTGATGCTCCATCAGAATAAACTTTTATTTTACTTCGATCCTCCTCAGTTTCAGCATAACCTATCATATCAGCATTAAGAGCTGCAATAATATTATCCTCATTGTCTGATGCTTCTTGGGCATAATAATGGCTGCCGTATAAACCTTGTTCTTCTCCAGAAAATGTAACAAATCGAATGGTGTAATTCCATTTGAATTGACTCATTACCTCTGCCGCAGCGAGAACTGCTGCAGTTCCAGCCCCATTATCATCAGCACCTGGACTACCAGGTACGCTGTCATAGTGTGCACAAACAACATAAATCTTATCGCTTGATGTGTCTTCACCATGAATCGTGGCCTCTATGTTATCCCCATCATATGAAGCACTTTCCCAGTGGTGTCTTCTCACATCGAGATCCATACCCTGGAATGCATTATATATATAATCACCTGCTGCATAACAAGTAGAAGTTCCTGTGACTCTTGGTCCAAAACCTTCGAGAGTTAAAACATAACCTTCTACCAACGATTCATCTATTTGCCAAATAAGACCATCAAGATTGCTAGATAGTGAAAGAGTGGATAGATCAAGCGGTACGCAATTTTGTTTTTCATAAATCATATCAAAATATGGTGCATCGCTACATAAATCTCCGGGGGGTGGTGGTTGTGTAACAAAAGAAGATTGTCCATCTTCAAAATTTTCACTGATTTTTGATGTGTCGAATAGTAAGTCTCCTGCCGATATTGTAAAACTGCTTATGACCAACAGCCAAACAACAAATATACCAACTACTTTAGCTTTCATATTTTTCCTCCTAAAATATAATATCCGATAATCCAATTTAAATATTTTCCTTATAATAATTTATAGCGGGTATTGAAATAAAGACTGAAAATGCCATTATAAATGAGGAAAAGGGAGGTTTTTTGTAAATAACTTCATAACCCCAACAGAATTTTTAATAGCGGAAACATATTTGGATGATTCTCCAGGAATCTCAGGAACAATGAATTTATGTTTATCGCTTTGTTCTTCGGCACACTTACTTCAAGTGTTCCCCAGTCACTCTCAGCCTGATAATAATCCCATGCTTTTACTTTGACGACATATGTCCCTTTTTCAGCCCATATGTGGTTCACGATAACTTCCTCACCAGAGGAATATGGGCCAATATACATCGTGTCAGTGCCATCACTCCAGTTAATGTAATAGTAGACATCGTCACTCTCAAGATCTGTTGAAGATATTGTGTACGGGTACTCTGTTTCTGGTTTCCCATTTGTGGTACCTGTTATTGTTGGTGTGTCTGGTGGTTGATTACATATGGTAGGAAACCCAGCAGCCTTCCACGCATTAATGCCACCAAGCATGTTATAAATAGTTCCAACAAATCCATTATCAACAAGCATATTAGAAGCTGTTACACTCCTGCCCCCTGAACGACAATAGATTATGATTTCTTTTCCCTCGTAGAATGACATGAATTCTTGTAAAATCGTTTCATTGTCCCATTCACAAACACAATGATGCCTTGGGTTTTCAGGTGCAGGAGTATTAATATGTTCAATCGCCCATTCAGAATCGGTTCTGACGTCAATAGGAATCTGAATACCATTTGACGAATCATTTAACATATTCCATGCCTCTTCAACCGTTATTTCCGTATAATCATCTAGATTTGTGAATACACCCATACAAACAGATGTATCAATTTCTTGGTTATTTCCGATATTTATTGCATTCACAGCTGATCCAAAGCCAATCCAAAACAACAAAGCAACAATACAAATGGCTAACCATTTCTTGGATAAATTATTCCGCATTTTATAACCTCCGCAAATATATTAATTATTTTGACAATATAATATATTGCTGTATTATATTAACAATAGTTAAGGATATAAATTTTTTGGCAGATTTATTGATTTCATTTGCCAAAAACTGCATAACACTTCGAGTTTACTTCTATATTACTTATGTCCCCTAAAAGAAATCATCAAAAAATATACAATAAAGCTAAATATTCATGTCTTATCATTATTTGAGATTTTAGAAAATTAAATAGTGATATCGCGGAGTGAAACAAATGACAGCAAAAACCGTCAAATGTCCAAAATGCAAAAATGAAATAACAGTAACAGGCAATCCTGGAGAAAAGACCCAAATCATATGTCCCAAATGCAGTTCAAAAGGCACATTTACGTTTCCGCAGGAAAACTCAGAACCAAAAACAACAACTGATTCTTTTACTATAGAGGTACGCAACCTTACCAAAAAATACAATAATTTCAAGGCAGTAGATGATGTTTCATTCAGTGTCAAATCTGGAGAAATCTTTGGTTTCCTAGGACCCAATGGAGCAGGAAAGACAACGACAATAAAGTCAATGCTTGGTTTAATTTATGCCAATTCGGGTGAAATTAAAATCAATGGATTTGACATTAAAAAAAGGAGTAAAGATGCTAAAAAATATGTTGGATATCTTCCTGAAAAAGTAGCGTTTTATGACAATCTAACTGCTTTGCAAAACATGTATTTTTATGCTGAAATGAAAAACATACCAAAAGAAGAATGCAGACCACTTATCGAGGAAATGGGAATAGGAGATGCGGTTAATAAAAAAGTGGGTAAGTTTTCAAAAGGAATGCAGCAAAGACTTGGTATGGCACGAGCATTACTTGGAAACCCCCCCATACTCATACTTGATGAACCTTCAGGGGGACTAGACCCTAGGGGAGTTGCATTAATACGTAACAAAATCAGAGAGATGAAAGATAAGGGCTCAACAGTTTTCGTATCCTCTCATATACTCGCCGAAGTTCAAGAAGTATGTGATCGAGTTGGAATTATTGACAAAGGAGTTCTTGTAGCAGAGGATTCTGTATCTAAGCTCAGTGTTAAATTGAATTTAAAACCCAAGTTAATTATCGAGTTAGAAAAAATATCAGAGAAAATTGTAGAATCGGTAAAAAAAGTGAAAGGTGTTGAAAAAGTAGAGGCTATTGGTGTGATGATACATATTACCTGTAATCAGAAGGCGAAATCAAAGATAATCATATCCGTTGAAAAAGCTGGTGGCGACATAGTAAATATTCAAACAAAAGAACCATCTCTTGAAGAAGTTTTTATGAGATTTACGGAGGGGTAAAAATGGAGTTAAACATTATTTTCAGTATTGCAAAAAAAGAAATACTTGACAATGTCAGAAATAAATGGATAATCATACTTACGATAATTTTTGCATCTTTAACATTAGTGGTTTCGTATTTCGGCTCTATTTTTAGTCAGGGTTGGCAAGATTTTGGGGTTACCATTAGCGGCATGATGAGTCTTGTACAATTTTTAATACCAATCATAGGATTGATGTTAGGATATGCTGCCATTATAGGAGAGATTGAAAAAGGCTCCATGAATTCACTTCTTTCATTACCTGCTGATAGGTTGGAAATACTTTTGGGAAAATTCTTTGGTTTAGGGGGCATACTTTCCTTTACCACCTTCATTGGTTTTGGGGTGGCAGGTATCATAATAGCGGCCAATGTATCTGGAGTTAACTATGCCGATTACCTGATATTTATTGGATCTACTATTCTGCTTGGTCTGGTATTTCTAAGTCTGGCACTATTTTTTTCAACTCTTTTCAAAAAACGTTCAACTGCAATGGGTGGAGCCATACTCTTATGGTTTCTTTTTAACATGATCTTGCCGATTGTTTTTATAGGAGTAATGGTTGCAAATATTAGTTTTGAAAGCATCGCCTCAGGAGGATTTCCTGACTGGTACTTTACACTAGAATTGTTTAATCCACTATCAGTATATTCTGCCTTGATATCACTAAATGTCGGTCCTGTGTCAACAATGCAGGGGGCCCTTTCAATATCTTATCCTTCGTTTTATTCCAGCGGGCTTATGGTACTAATATTGATTGCATGGATAGTAGTATCTTTAATTCTGGCTTTTTGGAGATTTGATAAGAGGGACATCTAAAGTCCTTATGATTGAATCTTCAAGTTTGTTTAATCTGTCCAATGACTTTTCATCATACTCGAATTCAAAATCATAAACAATACCTTTCAAAACTAGTGGTTCAGCAGGGGCCAAACCAAAATCCACTTTTTTATCAGGGTTTTCCAAAGCGCCTATGATGTCTTTCTTTTCAATTTTTCCTTTTTCTATTTTTATAATTGCCGAAATAATTCTTCTAATCTGATGCCAGAGAAATGTTTGAGCGTAAAAGTCTATAACTAAAAAATTCCCTTCCTCGGTAAAAACAATGTTGTCGATATTTCTAACCGGATCTTTAAATGGTTCTAATCGTGCGAAATTACTAAAATCATGTTCACCGGTAAATGCAGCCGCTGTTGACATCGCTCTTTCCAAATCAATATCGTCTCTATTAAGGTAATATCGATACCATCTTAGTTTTGCATACCGTGGGTTAAAATCTGGCACAACATCCTTAATTCCATATACTACAACATCTGTAAATTTGTTGGATAATTTCTGTAAAATATGTTTCTTAGAAGCATCTGTATTGAATGCAATTACATTACATAAGGCCGATACACCCTTATCTGTTCTGCTCGCAGATCGGAAACATGATTCTTTAGTATCCCCAATGAAACCATGTCCCATGAGTGCTTTTACTATCTTTCCTTCAATAGTTTCTAGCTGTGGTTGTCGAGCATAACCATGAAATTTTCTTCCATCATATGCGAATTTAACTGCTACACGCATCTTATCTGGGCATTTACTAATCTGATAAAAAAGATTGTGATGGATTGTTTCGTGCTGATAAAGCAGAAAGAGTCAAAACATTATTTCCTGTATTATATCCACGCTAATTATAAAATTTAAAAAAAGAAAAAGAGAGAGAATTGCTGAGTTTATGCGTGTTTCTCAGCGATATCTCCAATCACAGGCAGTTTGAATTTTTCTCCTTTATATGCTTTAAATACCAGAATGATCCAAAGCAACCCTGTTATTGCCCATATAGCCCAAGACGCCCACACTAGTGCCGGGATGCCTGGATTATATGAATAGCCGTAATATCCATAGCTGCCCCAACCAACACTAGGTCTCCCTATCCACCCAAGGATCCAACCAAGAATGGTCAATGGGATAAACGTCAGAATTGATTGCATTGCATGGAATCTTATCGTTTTGTTCTCCTTTTCCATAAAGAAGAATATTATTCCCGTAAACCAAATTAGTACATAACATAGAGCACTAGCCACATTCTCTTCTAAACCCATAGCTGATTTTTCTTTTGCCATATTTATTTACCTCACTACCAAAGTATTTCTAAATGATTACCACTAGTAAGATATTTTTTACTATTTAGCCTTTGTGTTATTTTCTGGATCTGAATTTTCTTCAGGAAGTAAATAAGGTTCGTCATCCAGTCCAACTATTCTAACCATCTTTGATTCAAAAGTAATGTTTTCTGGTTTTCTCACATCAAATGTTCTATAGGTTTTTGGGTCCATGATCTGCACCTCATCTTCTGTTTGGCTAACCAAAATCATATCCCTTATTAGTTCTTCCCCACCGAGTATACTTGCTTTTTCGAGAGCATTTACATCAAAAACTTTCTCCATCCAACTAGAGATTTCGAAAACATGGACCTTGTTTCCAGAAATCGAAGAAATACGGAAAAACGACCCCCCATAAGAAATAAAATCACCCTTTCTAAATGAAGGTAATCTTAAAAGATATGTCATTCTATATACCTGTCTGCTATCTTTCATACCAATATTTTTTGATGATTGCTTGATAGATCCCCCGTACTTTCCCTGGACTTTTTTTGTAATTGTTAGAGCAGATCCTTTGTCACTGAGATAAAAATCAAGCCCGCCGTGTTCCTCCGTACTATCAGTTATAAATCGAGCGCGATTGCCTTTATCCTGCATAATTTCAACAAGACCTTCAACAGCTGATTGAATTACAACGATTTCGTCTTTTGATAGTTTTCTTTTATCTGCCCGTATCTGAATAACTGCTTCATGATACCCACCATATCGTTTAGAACAGACATCACAGACTGTTTTCCTCACTCGGACCAATATCTCGTGATCTTCATCTATCTTAACATCATCTATAAGACCTGAGATGGTTACTTTACATTCTATTCTTTCTTTTTCCTCACCATAGTTTGTAGTAATGTCTACACTTCTCAGATCGTTACTAATGTAAAAAGAATTTTTAATTACCCGCTTGAGTGTCTCATCAAATAAATTAGTAACCCATGTATTTTTGTATTTATACGCACCACAGTGAGAACATACAAAAATATCTATGATCTCTGGGCTTTTAGAGAAACTGTGATTCTTAAGATAGCAATCAATACATGCACCCTCTCGAAATATTTTTAATTCTTTACCGCAATCTACACAGAACATGTTTCCCTCGCATATCAAATTTTAACTTTTTTGTGTTAGATATACTCCATAGATTATAAGAATAGCGCCTATTAAAAAAATAAAAGTTGGTATTTCACCAGTAAAAAAGGATATAACGATTGTAAAAAGAGGTATTAGATTTAGGAAAACTGCAGCCCTACCAGCTTCAAGTCTAGATAAAGCATAATACCAGGCAACATATCCAAACACAGAACATATCAATGCAAGATATAGAATTGCCATCCAACCATTAAATGAAACGCCTTGGATAACGTCTGTTATATCAGGTAGGACAACTGGTAAGAAAAAAATTGTTCCAAGAACAAATGCATAGGTCGTGACAGTAAAAGGATCGTATTTGTCAAGAAGTCTTTTCCCAACAATTGAATATATTGCCCAGCAAAACGCCGAGAGAATTATAAAAATGCAGCCGATAAGAAAAACGTTACTGAACGCTATACTTTCATTTGTCATCTGCGCAAAAATAACCACAAGTACCCCAACAAAGGAAAGGGCAATTCCTGCTGATTTTCTTAATGGAAATTTTTCTTTTAAAAACGTTGCAGATAGCAGCACAATAAAAATAACATTTGTATTAATTAAAACCGCAGAAGTAGAGGCAGTAGTATACTCAATCCCAATAAACTGAAAGATATAAAGAAGTGTTACCCCAGTCAACCCTAAAACAGACAAAGACAGAAGTTCTTTGGCAGGCAACCTGGTTTCTTTTTTGCTTAAAAGTAAGATTAGAACCATAAAAGGCGTAGCAACAAGAAATCTTAGAAATCCTAAATCAACCGGAGATATCTCTTTGACAGTCATTCTCACTGCAACAAATGAGCCGGCCCAAACTAAACTGACAAAAGCAAGTAGCAAAGATATGTAGGTTTTATTGTTCATTCCACAAAAGACATGATAGTTTAGGACTGTTTAATAGCTTTCATACCACCTTCAAATGCCCTTTTGTTTATCTCCTTATATTTTGCAGGGACGTTATCAAGAATCGTCTTTAAAAGAATCTCTGATTTAAATGGTAAAACATCAGTTGCAGCAAGGGCTCCAAGCATTACGATGTTTTTCGTGATAAGAGCGCCAGATTCTTTTGCTATGTTCAAAGCATCCATTTTGTATAACTTGGAACGGGAGTTTATCTCCTTAAATATATCATCTAAATCTGGATATTCCTCCCCGCCTACTGCAACTGTGAATGGAATAACCGAGTTGATATCAGTCACAACCTTTGTTTCCTTATTCGCATATTGAATATATCGCAGTGCTTCTGAAGGTTCCATACTGATTATTGCATCTGCTGTTCCACTCGCAACCAAGGGCCCAAATATGTTACCCATTCTAACCGTACAACTGACGGATCCGCCTCGTTGTGCCATTCCATGAACCTCAGATACGTAGACATTTACTTTTGCGTTAACAGCTGCTTTTCCTAGTATGTTTGCTGCAGTTATAACGCCCTGACCGCCCACTCCTGTTAAAACTATACTAATTTTGTCGCTCATTCATTTCATCTCCTTTTTCTTAGAAATGGCATCAAATGGGCAAACCAGAACGCAATTACCACATCCATTACATTGTTGTTCGTCAATGTGAATACTGTCATCTTTGGCATAGTAAAATGCAGGGCACCCAAATTTACCGATGCAGATTTTGCATTTTTTACATTTCTCTTGGTCGATTGTATAAACAGGTATTTTTTCTCCGGCTTTTCGTTTCGCTCTGTTCTCCAGTAAAATACACGGTGCTTTACTAACTATAACAGAAGGTCCTTTGAACCCAATTGCTCGTTTAAATGCCTCAGTAGTCTCTTCGATATTATTGGGATCTGTAATTTCGATGTGCTCAACCCCACATCCCTTTACAACATCTTCAACCTTGATTCTTCTCGCAGGTCGTCCCATACCATCAAAGTCATTACCAGGATGGGGCTGATGCCCAGTCATCGCAGTGGTTCGATTATCTAAAATTGTTATAACCACATCATGGCTATGATGTACAGCGTTAATGATCGGCGGAATTCCAGAATGGAAGAATGTTGAATCACCCATAAATGATATAACAGTATGATCAGTAGAAGCAGCAAGTCCACATGCCGTGCCAGCATTGGACCCCATACATAATAATAGATCTGCCATCTCCAATGGTGGTTCTTTTCCTAGTGTATAACACCCAATATCTGTTGGATAGACAGTCCCCTTCGGTGAAGCTTTTTTAACGGCATAGTAAGTAGCACGATGGGGACATCCTGGACACAGAGACGGTGGACGACCGGGTATTTTAATTTTGGGTTTTACCGGTTTTGAAATTGGATTTTTTACTTTGAATATTTTAGATAATGCCTCTGTGACAATATCAAGGTTATATTCATATAATCGAGAGAAACGCCCAGTTGATTTACCATATAATTTAACGTTTGTTCCTAAATCATATATCATTTCTTTAAACTGATTTTCAAGGATTGGTTCAAGCTCCTCAACAATTACTATGTTTTTACATGATTTGACGAACTTTTCACACATTTTTCTGGGCAAAGGATGAGTCATTCCAAGTTTTAGAATTCTAACATCTAGATTTAAATCGTCAACTATCTCTCTAACATAGTTAAAAGAAACGCCAGAAGTAACTATTCCCCAATCGTCTGGCCTTCCAACATTTATTATTTCATTAAATGGTGATTTTTCTGAGATTTTTTCTGCACGTTCCATCATTTTCAGGAGTTCAGGATGTCTTGCACGTGCAACTGCAGGGGTTGTAACAAGCATCGGACTTTTTTCAAAATGTCCTTTTCCTCGTGGTTTTACAGGTTTCTTTAAAACCACAGCACCTCTAGCATGATTCAATCTTGTAACAGTCCTTAACAGTATGGGAGACTGTAACTCTTCAGATATCTCAAAACCCAGTCTTGTCATTTCCTTAGCCTCTTCGGGGGTCGTAGGTTCGAGCATGGGCGCACTGGCAAAAATTGCAAAATAGCGGTTGTCCTGTTCATTTTGAGAAGAATGGCAATACGGATCATCTGCGGATACTATGACATGTCCGCCTCTGCACCCTACATATAAGTAGGTCATAAAAGCATCACTTGCCACATTTAGGCCAACATGTTTCATACACGTTAGGGCACGTAGGCCGGAAAGTGATGCCGCAGCAGCCACTTCAAGTGCTACTTTTTCATTGGTTGAATACTCAAAGTAAAAAGAGGGTTTTTCTCCTTTCTTTTTGAGATACTTTGCTATCGCCGAGAAAGTATCTGCTATCTCTGATGATGGTGTGCCTGGATAGGTTGTTGCAATATCAACACCCGCTTCAAGAGCGCCTCTGGTAATTGCCTCATTTCCAAGTAAAAGTATTGTTTCCTTAGGTTTTGATTCTATTATTTCCATATAATCACTCCCATTAGTAGTCTAAAGAACTCTACATTTCAGCCCATTTGGGGAATTTAAGGAGAGCATATAAAGCTAACTAGTGGAAGAGATCGATCAATGCTGTTTTCAACTGGAAAAAGCGATTCTGACGAGGTTAAAAGATTTATTTCATTTTGACATTTTGGCACCTTATGTTTATATATCTTAGTGTTAGAAGATAACATGTAGCATAAATAAATAACATATTGTGTTTAGTAATGTAAAATATATTACTAGATGCATTCGTTTCACATTCTCATCATATAGAGGTGGCATCGTGGACAAAAGGAAACTGGCATATTACTCATTGATAGGAACTGTATTTGGCGGAGTAGCTGGATTGGTTCCTATCGTTGCATGTTTAAATTTTTTTTCATTGGTTGATGGGGTTACCTATGGCTTTGTTATAATCAACATTGTTGCCTTGTCTGTCGGTTTTTGTGCTGCATATCTTATCATATTTAAATCAGCAAAAAGTTTGGATTGGTTCAAAACGAGACATTGGATATTAATCAACTCATCTATCGGTGCAATCTTTGGTCTGTTAGTAGGATACTTTGCCAATACCGGTGAAATATACTGGTTTGTTATAGGGTTTGCAATAATCTCACTCATACCCGTGGTTAATTTTTTAGTAGTAGATTTTTGGTTAGGAGCCGCGATATATGGTTCATACTATCCAATCGATTTAATCCCAATTTTAAATGACATTCTTCCTATCCATCTAACAGATACTTCAATGATATGGATAACAGGTCTACCTCTATTTGCAGTTCCTTTATTTGCATTCTTGGGATATTGGATGGTTGGAATAATATCAGGATCCCGCAAAAAGAGGGTTTTGGCACCAACAAAGATAATTGATCGAAGAGGACTCAAAGGGGAGATGGGGAAATATAAGTCCAAATTAAGCGGATGGAAAAACGAGGGATATAGCACATCTGAATTGGAAGAATCATTAAAGAGCGGAAATTTACTCAGCAAGATACAAAACCTCAGGGTCTTTGAGTCTAAAATCCATAAACTTGAGCAATTTGAAAAGGAGATATCAACTCTAGGCGTAGAAGGATTCGACTATGAAATTGTCTCGATAAAAAAGGAATTAAAAAATCCCAATGAGATAGAGAATATAGAATCAGAACTTTCGATGTTAAAAACTAGGATCGAAGTAAAGATTAGAAAACTAATTGACAAAACAGATGAGAAAATTAAAAATGCAATCAGTGGCGCAGCAAAATCAAAAGATTCGCAGCGATTGAGTGCACTGAAAATCTTAGAATTGGAGTTTTATAATTTCTCTGAAAAATTTAGATCTACTAAAATCCCATATAAAGAGACTATGTACAATATCTTGGATCTGAATCATCAAGCTGAAACACTTGCTATTCCTCATGAAAAAAAACATGAAATGCCTGACCCGGTTCATGTTAAAAAAACAAATTATTATGACATTTTGAGTATAAAGCCAGATGCCACTCAAGAACAGATAAAGAAAATGTTTAAAAGATTGTCATTAGCGTATCACCCTGATACTGAAGCAGATACTGGCGTGGACGGCGATCACAGATTTAGGACGATTACCGAAGCATATGAAACTTTAAAAGAGCCGGATAAACGAAAAAAATACGATTTAGAAAATGGAATACAATAGTGAGACAGAGATATGGATAGAGTTGCTACTAACCATAGTTAAAAAACCATCTGTATGCAATTAATGGGCACGTGCAAACCAAACGATATAAATCCAACTACAACATAGCATAGCTCATATGAGGAAAAAGGTTGCATTGTCCATAGCAGGCTCTGACCCGGCAGGTGGAGCAGGGATACAAGCAGATTTGAAAACATTCGCTGCTCTCGGTGTGCATGGGACAACAGTAGTAACTTGCATCACTGTTCAAAACACACAAAGAGTAGAAAAAATCCACAAGCTTCCCCTGGACATCATAGAAAATCAAGTTAGTATTTTGGCAGAAGATTTTAAGATAGATGCTGTGAAAACTGGAATGCTTTATGACAGTGAAATAGTGTCTTGTATTTCAAAAAAAATCTCACAATATAATCTGAAAGGCGTGGTAGATCCTGTGATGATTGCCACTAGTGGCGACATGCTATCAGAAGAAAGTTTTGTTGATACAATTAAAAAAGAACTTATCCCTAAAGCATACATAGTAACACCAAACATCCACGAAGCGTACATGTTAACCGGGGAAAAAATAGAAACAATAGATGAAATGAAAAAAGCCTGTAAAAAGATCTATGAAATGGGACCAAAATATGTTCTGATAAAAGGAGGGCATCTTGATAACACACATGCCAACGATGTACTTTTTGACGGGAAAAGATTTACCGTTTTGTCTTTGCCAAAAATTCCAGATAAGAAAGCCCATGGTTCCGGATGCACGCTATCCGCATTGATAACCGGTTTACTCGCGTTAGGAGAAACGCCAGATTTTGCAGTTAGGAAAGCCAAACACATTCTTTGGAATATGATAGAACAAGGATATATCCCGGGAGGGGGATCAGATGTTCTAAATCATTCATCTGGCCTAGTTTGGGAGATGCCCTATTCGTTTCCAACTAATGACCATTTTACTACATGGCTGGATCTAAAAACATCTGTTGACAATCTCTTATCGTTTCTACCTAAAAAATATATCCCAGAGGTGGGAATGAACATTGGATATGCTCTGCCAAATGCAAAAAAACTAGAACAAGTATGTGCAATTAACGGGAGAATTACTAAAACACAGGATAACCCAAGAATGTGTGGTGGTCTTGCGTTTGGTGTGTCAAAACACATAGCAGCTATAGTTCTGGCGGCGATGGCTTTCGACCTCGACGTGAGATGTGCCATGAATATAAGATACTCTGAAGAGAACCTTGAAAAATGTAAAAAGGTAGATTTTACAATAGGTTCGTTCGATAGAACAAAAGAACCAACAAAGAAAATATCGACAATGGAATGGGGAACCAAAGAAACAATAACACGTCTCAATTACATACCAGATATCATATATGATATTGGAGGAATAGGCAAAGAACCGATGATAAGAATTCTTGGAGGAAATCCAAAAGAAGTTGTAGATAAGGCATATATTCTATCAAAAAATCGTGATAACTGAGTATGTCTGTAAACGGCCAATCCATAGTATGAAAAATAGTATGAGGAAAGCACATATGGAAAGGTTTATAAACGGAAAAATTGTTGATAGAAAACAAAAAAAACAATGAATTCAGGAAGGAAAAGTTTATGGCAGAAAAAGAAAGAACTGATGAGAACACAATATTTGTTGGAAACAAACCACCGATGAGCTATGTACTTGCAGTAGTAACACAGTTCAATGGCGGATCAGACGACGTGATAATAAAAGCTAGAGGCAGAGCAATAAGCAGAGCAGTAGACACAGCAGAGATAACAAGAAACAGATTCGTGACCAATTCAAAGATCAAAGATATAAAGATTGGGACAGAGGCTATCACAAACGAAGAGGGAAGAACCTCTAACGTATCCTCAATCGAAATAACTTTGACGATCAAATAAAGAGATTGGAGTTATTGCGGCAGCATATGCCTTGAAAAAAGTATGTTTTTTTAGTGTTGAGTTTATTTACTCAACCTATATTCTTTATTTTTCAGACTTTATAGACTGTTTAGAAAAATTTAGAATACTGACATCTACAAATAAGAGATTGGAAGAAGTAGCAACTGTCATTTTTATAGTATAATGTTCTCAAGTAGCATGCAAAAATCATTTAAACATGTGAACGCATGCATAAGTCCCATTGATAAGCATGGTTAGTTATATTATTGTCACAGGGGGAGTTGTTTCTGGTTTAGGAAAGGGCATAACAACTGCTTCCATAGGAAAAGTTTTGAAAATACATGGTTACAAAGTTACTGCCATAAAGATAGATCCATACATAAACTGTGATGCTGGGACATTACGACCCACAGAACACGGGGAGGTATGGGTTACAGAAGATGGTGGGGAGATAGATCAGGATCTTGGTCACTATGAAAGATTTTTAGATGTTAACATCCCTAAATGCCAAAATATTACAACAGGACAGGTCTACAGTGCAGTTATTGAAAAAGAGAGAAAGGGAAAATATTTGGGGAAAACAGTACAACCAATTCCACATGTGACAGATGAAATTAAAAATCGCATAAGAAAACCTGCACAGGATTCGAATTTTGATCTTATACTTGTTGAGATTGGTGGAACTGTTGGCGACTATGAAAATGTATTATTTCTTGAAGCAGTACGTCAAATGAAGCTAGATGGGGACAAAATAGTCTACGTCCATGTGACCTATGTGCCTGTTTTGGATGCTCTTGGCGAAGCAAAAACAAAACCAACACAACATTCCGTAAAACTCCTTAGAGAAATAGGAATTCAACCTGATTTCATAATTACCCGTGTAAAGGAACCTCTCGACGATGTACGGCGGGAAAAAATTGCTATGTTCTGTAATATCCATGAAGAGGATGTTATCTCTAATTCAGATGTTGAAAATGTATATGGTGTTACCCTTCTTTTTGAAGAACAAGAATTCTGTAAAAAAATACTTCATAAGTTACATCTTAGAAAAGATCATAACGAACTGAAAGATTGGAAGAACTTTATCACCAAAATAAAGAAGCTAGATAAGAACGTTAAGATTGGCATAGTGGGAAAATATTTTGATATTGGGACCTCTCAACTCTCTGACTCCTACATATCAGTTATTGAAGCAGTGAAGCATGCAGCATGGAACAACAATCTCCGTCCCGAAATTCACTGGATCAACTCGAAAGTTTTTGAGAAAAAACCAGAAGAGCTATCCATGCTTGACGGTTTAGATGGTGTTATTGTTCCAGGCGGTTTTGGCCTTTCTGGAATACATGGAAAGATCGATGCAATCCGCTATGTACGAGAACATAACATACCTTACCTTGGACTGTGCCTTGGTATGCAACTTGCAGTGGTTGAATATGCACAAAATGCCTGTAATCTAAAGGATGCTAGTTCACGAGAAATAGACAAAAAAACTACACATCCCGTGATAGATTTTATCCCTGATCAGATAAACATTCTACAAGAATCACGATATGGTGCAACGATAAGATTGGGCTCTTATCCTGCAATCCTCAAAAAAGGAACAATTGTACAACAGCTCTATGGGAAAAACAAGGTACATGAAAGGCACAGGCATAGATATGAAGTCAACCCAGATTATGTTGAAATTCTTGAGAAGGGTGGTCTTGTTTTTTCAGGAAGATCCCCAGATGGAGTTTTGATGGAGTTTCTGGAACTGCCAAATCACCCATATTTTGTTGCAACCCAAGCACATCCTGAATTTAAATCAAGACCCATGAAACCCTCTCCACTTTTTGATGGATTTATCAAAGCAGCAAAGGGGAAAAGTAAACGTACTGACTTTGAACCGTGTGTCTCAATAAATTGAAATCATACCTGGGGCCTGGTATATGTATTCCATAAGATCTTATTCCAGATGGAAAGCCATAGTGCCACAAACACTAAAACAATGATAGGTAAAAATGGATTGATAATCATATATATGGTGCTTATAAGAAATATAGCGGTAAGCTCCTGGATGGCGATATATCGTTTCATCTCTTCGCGGTTTGAAGACAGGTTTTTGAACATGAAGATTCTGACAAAATAATTGACTGTAAAAATATCGAGCGGTGCGCAGATCATTCATGCAAGATGGCGGAAAAAATACAGTATATGGCAACTGGGGAACGGATAGAAATTAAATGAAAAAGATGGGGCAAATCATTGTACCTCTAATTAGACTCTTTCCCAAATGACAGAAGGGTCACTGTTTCTAGATCATACACCATCTGGAGGGAATGTGTCCTGTTGATATGCTGTTGCTAACTCATCTTTAATTACTTCTGCCAGACGCTTTATTCCCTCCTTTATGAGCCCATCTTCAGAATAGGAGAAGTTTAAGCGCATTGAATTATAATTCCCCCCTTCAGGGAAAAAAGCCTCACCGACAACATATGCGACTTTTTTAGCTAACGCCTTTTGGAACATCAATCTCGTATCAATACTTTTTGGAAGTGTTATCCAAATAAACATGCCTCCTTTTGGCATAGTCCATTTAACCCCAGATGGAAAGTACTCTTTAAGCGATTTCAACATCAAATCACGTTTCCTTTTGTATAATTTCTTTATCTGTTCAACATGTTTATCAAGATATCCGCCGTTTATATATTCATACGCGATATACTGAGAAAAACCATTTGTGCAAAGATCAGATGCTTGCTTAGCTTGTATAAACTTATCAAGTATTTCCTTTGATGCAACAACCCATCCTAATCTTAAACCCGGGGCAAGAATTTTAGAAAAAGTACTGATATAGATAACACGACCTTTTGTATCGAAAGATTTGATTGGTGGAATGGCATCCCCCTCAAATATAAGTTCACTATATGGATCGTCTTCAATGATTAAAAAGTCATATTCTGAAGCGATATCTAGGAGTTCTTTCCTATGACTTAAGGACATTGTTTCTCCAGAGGGATTTTGAAAAGTTGGAACTGTGTAAATAAATTTTGGAATTATCCCTGTTCGATTTAGTCTTCCAATATTTCTACGTAGCGAATCAGTATCAATACCTTCGTCATTCATGGGGATTGACTCGCAATTTGCTTCTAATGCATGAAACGCCTGAACAGCACCAAGATATGCAGGTACGCTTGTCAAATATGTGTCACCGGGATCTAAAAAACAGATAGCGGCAAGTGATAGAGCTTGTTGAGCCCCACTTGTAATCAGAATATCGTGCAACTCGCAATTAATATGGTGATGGGGATTCTTTTTCATCCGTTCGGCAAGAACACCTCTAAGTGATGTCAAACCTTCTGTCGTACCATACTGAAGTGCCTGTTCGATATTCTCTTTAAAGATTTTCTCTATACATTCATGGATAATATCAACAGGAAATGCCAATGGGTTTGGTAACCCGCCTGCAAAGGATATCATTCCAGGAATCTGAGTTAATTTTAGAAGTTCACGTATTTCAGAAGATCTGAAGCGTGTAGCCCGTTTTGAAAATAATCTATCAATATTTACAACCATAGGAGCCTCCACTGAAGGAAACGATAAGTATCTTATAAAAGTTGGTATATGAGGCGTTTCTGCACTCTAGTGTTGGTAAAAATAAATCCCACCTTAAATGTAAAAACCTGAGAAATATGTCACCCCTTTCCAAATTGTCATAGATGCAACCCCTATCTCTATTCTAGAAATAGTTTTTTTACATCCGTGGAGAGAGCGATACGATTTGTTTTACCATATTTCTCAATGGAAATAATCCCTTTAATCTCCATGTCTTTCAATACCCTATGAGCCTTTACTTTACCCATGTTTGGTATTCTGCTAATCTCTGATTGTAACACATTACCGTTATGCTCAATAAGTTTCTTCAAAACCTTGTTTTCATTGTAATTTAAAAATTTTAAGAGCACTGCTTTGTAGGAATTTTCTACATTCTTTGTTTCAGATTGATCATTGTTGTTATCAATGTTGACAATCTGTGAAATCAGTTTCATGTTTTCTTCCAATTGTTTTTTCATGCTTTTTGATATTAAATAGTATGAAACTGGAATAATCACAGCTACTATCAAAGCAGAGGCAATCCATAATGTATAATTCTGAAGAGGGTTTTTACCTTGGCCTTTACCTGGACCGGTGGATGAAGTAGGTTCATTGCAAGTATTATAAAAATCAACTGCAACAACAATAAAAAAAACGATTATAACCAGTATTGAAATCAAATACGGCCACTTTTTAAGAATCGTTTTCATAAACATTGCCTAAAGATTAATCGTTTTAAACTCTTTTGCTTGGTTTCACCATTTGTAACTTCTTTTCTGTTGGTTTCACCAGCCATTTAAATATGGTTTCAAACAAACGATACAATCAGATTTTGCAATGAAAAGCAAAGCAGGAGATAAAATATGAAAAAAACAACAAAAAAACAAAGGACAGTTGCTCGTAACCTGCCAGGAGGTGATCATAAAATGAGAAAGATACTAATAGTAGGCGTATTGGCATTTGCATTAGTTGCAACAATAGGGCTGGTAAGTGCAGGATATGGATCTGGTGATGGAACTGGTGACGGAGACGGACCAGGATTCATTGACGAGGATGGTGACGGCATATGCGACAACTTTGTTGATGAAGACGGTGACGGTATCAATGATAACTGTGATGGAACTGGTCTAGGCGCGCACAATAGATATCGTAACGGCGGCGGTTATGGACCTGGCGATGGAAAAGGCAACAAAGGCAATGGACCCAAAGATGGAACTGGCTACGGTCCCGGCAACTGTTGTGATAACTGATAAGCTTGATGACAAAGACAACAAACCATCACTTGAACAAGGTTTGAAGTGAAAAATACAGACCTTGCTCCCTCTTCCTTTATTTTGATACAATCTACAGGGTTGGTTTCACCAGCCCTTTAAATAAAGTTTCAAACAAATGAAACAATTAGAAAAAATGGAGATGAAAAAATGAATAAAAAAATAATTGTGGCAGTTGCAATTGTTTCACTACTAACATTTAGTGGTGTGGTTGCAGCTACAATAGAAGCAAGTGAAAACGTGAATAAAAATGGACAAGAAGTGCCACTGAATGGCAATCAATTTGGACTTTGGGAGAGAATAAGAAACAGATTATATGATACACTAGGGATATGTGATGGCAATTGTACTGAGATGGTTGAAGTTACAGGCGTTTTATCCTATGACGGAACATACTTCTATGTTGATGATGTAGAGGTACATTTCGGACCAGTATGGTATGTCTCTATAACTGACTCGGCAGTTGACTATGACAATGATGGTATTAAGGAACTCATTATCGATGAACTACAAGGACTCGTAGGAACAACTGTTACCATGGAGGGGCATATGCAGTCAGATAACTGGCTTAGTGTATTCATAATCAATGGTGAAGCATATAGAGACATAGGAAAACCAATTTGGTCTGGTGGAGCAGGTGGGCATCATGGCAATGGAAATGGAGGCGAATAGACGAAGAAAAAATATGCAATAGGAATCGTATTGACTGGTTTGCTAGTGATGTCGGCGTTTGTATCTACTGTTACTGCAGATCATGAACATGAAGAACATGAAAACGAAAATAACACGAGAAATCATGAAGGAACAGATAGCAATGACAATGGCGATCAAACAATGAACCAGGTTTGTAGCCAAGAAAGGCCAAGAAATAGAGGACCCTGATTATCCATATTGTATGACGGGGGGCGCATGGTGTAATAAAACACCACCACTCTCTTTTTCTTTTTTTACAGAAGAGTTACTATCGATGGTGAAATATACTTGGTGTCATTGCATAATTATAGTATTGGACATAAATCTTTTCAGTATCACTGAAAGAGATTTGACTGGGAAATCATGGGTGGAAATCTTTTTGTCAATCACTATAATTTACGGTTGAATATCAAAAAAGTACAAAAATTCTGATGTAAATTACCGTGACAGATAATTGAAATAAAATACTTCTTACATGTGAAATGACATGGTTTCCAATGTGAAGTTCAAGTGAGGTTTCAAGTGAAATGAGAGAGTTTTCAAATAGAATATAAGGAGGTGACAGGTTTTTTCAAATGAAAAACTATCTTTCTTCCTTTTATACCTATATATAGCGTTTGACAAAAGTTTTTTCTGGTTGGTTTTTTTCACCATCTCTGCTATTTCTCGCATCAAGAAATTCTTTATGCCAAGCACTATAAATTACCAAATTCAGATTAAGTAGTGATGATTTCAACATGAGTATTTTCGAGAAATTTGATAGAACTGAGTGTTTAGAGGATTATTGAAAGAGACATTATGTAGAATTTAATGAAGTCATGACACCATGTATAACTGTATGCTGATGAAAAACCGTTTTCTTGATTTAAATATTTTTGGTCCATCAAGCGCCAAGAGTTATTTAGATAAAAAGCGTTAACCTATGTAATGAAACATTCATTGAAAGTTGGATTTAGCTTTGGCTTGACTTCCGGGATAATTACCACTCTTGGATTAATGGTAGGTCTTAGTTCTGGAACTAGCTCGAAGCTTGCAGTTATTGGAGGGATATTAACAATAGCTATAGCAGATGCGTCTTCAGATGCGCTAGGCATTCATATTTCTGAAGAATCTGAGAACAAGCACACAACAAGGGAAATATGGGAATCAACGCTATCTACCTTTATCTGCAAATTCGCTATTGCATTAACGTTTCTTGTTCCAGTCTTGTTGCTAGAACTTACATCAGCAATCGTCGTAAGCATAGTCTGGGGATTGTCACTCCTATGCATCTTTAGTTTTGGTGTCGCCAAGAACGGAAAGATAACTCCGTGGAAGGTGGTTTTAGAGCACTTAACCATTGGCCTAATGGTAATACTTGCAGCACATTTTGTTGGTAACTGGATTGCATTAACGTTTGGTTAGATAATTTAGAGTTCAAAACATAACTATTGTTGATATACTTTGAAGAATGCATCATCCAAAAAATCTTATGGCTCTGAAAATCTGATTCATAACCTTACTGTTCCAGATATGAGCAATATATAACCTTATTTTTTAGATTTTATATATTCATCTATTGCTCTTGCAGCACGTTTTCCTGCACCCATCGCAAGAATTACTGTTGCAGCACCGGTTGCAATATCGCCACCAGCAAAGAGTCCAGGGATTGACGTTCTCCCAGCTTCATCAGTATCAATATTTCCCCATTTCCCCATTTTCAATCCTTTCACAGTCTGAGGGATAAGCGGATTTGGGCTTTGTCCAATGGCAACAAGTGCTGTATCAATCTTGATTGTTTCCTCAGAACCCGGAATTGGAATTGGTCGTCTTCTTCCCGAATCATCTGGCTCTCCAAGCTTCATTTTAATGCATTCAACTTGTTTGAGAAGTCCTTTATCATCCCCAATAAATTTCACAGGGTTCGTCAAAAGTTTAAAAATTACTCCTTCTTCTCTTGCATGTTCAATTTCCTCATCTCTTGCTGGCATCTCAACATCTGATCTACGATAGATGATATACGATTTCTCCGCACCTAATCTCAGAGATGTTCTTGCACAATCCATTGCAACGTTTCCTGCACCAAATGTTGCCACTATTTTTCCAATTTTAACCGGTGTATCATACTCAGGAAATCTGTAAGCCCCCATCATATTTACACGAGTGAGAAACTCGTTTGCTGAATATACACCATCAAGATTTTCACCAGGAATCCTCAACCAGCGAGGGAGTCCTGCGCCAGTACCGATAAATACTGCATCATACTCCTCAAAAAGCTCGTCAACTGTGATCGTTTTTCCAACGACCATATCATATCTTACCTCTACACCTAGTTTTTTGATGTAGTCGACCTCTGAATTAACAATCTTCTTGGGAAGACGGAACTCTGGTATTCCATACATGAGAACGCCGCCAGGTGCATGCAACGCTTCGAAAACAGTTACTCCGTGCCCCATTTTTGCAAGATCGCCAGCACAGGTAAGGCCTGCAGGTCCCGAGCCAACAACTGCAATTTTTTTACCTGTAGATTTTGGTTTTTTAGGTGTTTTCACACCTTTTTCACGTTCATAATCGGCAATAAAACGTTCCAATCTACCGATAGCAACAGGTTCTCCTATCTTTTTAACAGTGCATACTCCTTCACATTGACCCTCATACGGGCACACCCTACCTGAAACAGCAGGGAGGCTATTTTTATTCTTGATTATTTCAGCAGCTTTATCGAAATCACCCTCAGCAATACATTTTATAAAACCAGGGATATCAATTTCAACAGGGCACCCCTCCATGCACGGTTTGTTTTTACACTGTAGGCACCGTTTTGCCTCTTCTATTGCAGTTTCATTACTGTACCCATAGGGAACTTCCTTGAAGTTTTTAATTCGTTCTTTTGGCGGTTGCTCCGGCATTTCATATTTTGTTTTTCTCACAGCCATGTTACACACCCGCTAGTTTACATGACTCCTCTTCTTCTTCGGTAAATCTTCGATTACGAAGCATTAAATTTTCAAAATCAACTTTATGTCCATCAAATTCAGGACCATCAACACATGCAAACTTTGTTTCTCCACCTACAGAAACCCTACAACCACCACACATGCCAGTACCATCAACCATGATTGGATTTAGACTTACGAGTGTTTTAATATCGTATTTTTTCGTAAGATCGGCCACAACCTTCATCATAATCACTGGACCAATTGCCATAACCATGTCGATTTTTTCTTTTTCGTCGATTTGTTTCTGTAAAACATCACTTACAAAACCTTTGTGGCCTTTTGAACCATCATCAGTAGCAATATAAAACTCGTCACTAAAAGATTCTATCTCGTCTTCCAGTAAAAGCAGTTTTTCGTTTCGAGCTCCAAGTATAGAAACAACGTGATTTCCTGCTTCCTTTAAAGCTTTAACAATGGGATACAAAGGAGCTATTCCCACTCCCCCACCAATGCATACAACAGTACCATATTTCTCAATCTCTGATGGCGCACCAAGGGGACCAGCGAAGTTCTGG
>JAUWWG010000058.1 GCA_030616985.1 Thermoplasmatota archaeon | reverse complement strand
ATAGAATAATTTCCCTTTTCGCAATAATGAAGAATGATTTTCCTAAGATTAATACGATCCTCATAACAAACTTAAATGAAATCAAATCAGAAAGATTAAAAAATGATTTAGCAATTTTTACAGATAAAATAGTTTATCTTGATAATATAGATGAATTAGGTACATTCATAAAAAAACATATGAAATGATATTTTTCCAATAAAATAATAATGACATTCGATATCTTAAAAAAGAATCAATAAAACTTTTCAAATTCAATATATTTACAATAAGTTAACTTTACCAAAATGGGAATTTAGAATGAAAGGAGATAAAAGTTATGAAGACTTCTAAAGAATACAAGCAAAGCCTGAAGAAAATGAAATCAAATATCTACAAGTTCGGTGAACTAATAGAAGATGTTACAACTCATCCTGCTACAAAAAGAACTGTTGAGGGGCATGCTCAGATATTTGATGCTGCGCAGAATGATGAGTATAAAGATACTATAACAACCAAATCAAATCTAACTGGCGAAAGGGTATCGCGTTATCTCTCCATCATTGGCAGCGCTGATGACATGATAGCAAACGTACGTATGAAGCGCCTTATGTTTAATCTTACAGGCACTTGTACTGGAGGTAGATGTGCTGGTTTTAATGCTATTAACGCCATGTGGACAGCAACCTACGACATGGACAAAGAGCTGGGAACAGACTATCACAAGAGAATCAAAAAATGGTTAGAGGATGCTCAAAAACGTGATATCACCATTTCTGGTGCACTAACAGATCCTAAAGGAGATCGCTCTAAATCTCCAACCATGCAAAAGGATCCAGACATGAGTCTGCATGTGGTTGAAGAAAGAGAAGATGGCATTGTTGTCAGAGGAGCAAAAGTAATGATTTGCGGTGTTGCAGCTGCAAACGAGATTTTTATAATGCCTGGTACTGGATACAAAGAGGCAGATAAAGACTATGCGGTCTCATTTGTCATACCCCCGCGATATTGAAAATCTGACCATTGTCGAAACGAGACGGCCGAGTGATACGCGGGAGCAAGAAGAAGGGTTTGATATCCCTGTTGACATCGGTGGTATAACCCAGGCTTATCTATTATTTGAAGATGTTTTTGTCCCAAAGGAAAGAGTGTTTATGTGCGGAGAGTTTGCCTTTGCGCTCAAGGCAGTTATGAATTTTATAAAACCATACCGGGCAGCAATAGGTGGATGTGTAGCAGGTCAAGGAGATCTTATGATAGGTGCCGCAGCACTTATGGCAAGAGCAAATGGCATCTCCGAAAAGGTATTTAGGGAAAAAATAACACAGATGATCATAAACAATGAGACAACCTTTGGTATGGGTGTGGCTGCAGGCATCCTTGGTCGAAAGCACCCATCTGGCGTATGGGTTCCAGATGCGCTGCTCTCAAATGTAAATAAGGTACATGTTGCAAGACTTCCATATGATACTAAGCGTATAACACAAGATATGGCTGGCGGTATTGCCGAAACAGGGTGTTTGCCATCATGTAAAGATATCAATGACCCCAGATACGGTGACCTTCTCAAGAAGTATCTAAAAGCGAATTGCTCTGGTGAAACACGTGCCAAGATTGCTCGACTCATAGAGTGGCTGACAATAGGGGCAGGCGTTCCTGGCTGCATGCATGGCGGTGGCTCCCCAGATGGTGCAAAAATGATGATTAATGCAAGTTCTGACATCAATCACTATATTGAACTCGCAAAACGACTAGCAGACATAAAAGAAGATATAAAGGTTGAACCTAGAAAAAGATAAATAGAATTTTAAAATCATCAAACTGATATACAAGGTAATCTAAAGAAAATATGAAGGGACAATATCCCTCATTTAGATCTCGTCGTTTTTTATTTTCTCTTTTAATATATCAAACTGACCTCTTGTTAATGTACAGACGTTATCTTTTTCACCTATTATTACACTGTTTTCTTGCACATCGACAACAGGGCACTTTGGAGGTACACAAGTACCATCATTACATAGGACTATCTTCATATTATGTCACCTTTTCACAATCGTTAATATACTTAACATGATATATTTTAAAAAAGTTTCGGTCAATTATTTCTAAAACGTTTAGACATATCTTTTAATTTTAAATTCATTTTTATCAACCTTCGTAACTATTCTGGGCAATTTTTTGTCTATTTTTTCAACTTCTTTTATTATAATCTCAGCATCTGGTCCAACTTTTTCTTGGAAACCATTCTTAATTATCAAAAATATTTTTTCAATAGAGGGACCTTTGTTCCTCAATTTTTCATCGATTACGACCCTAATTTCAATTTTTTTAAAGCTGTGCTGAATTACCTGCAAATCTATTACTTTATTTGTTTTTAACTCATATAGAATTCTGCTGAAAATCTGTGTAATTGAAGAAGGTAGCAATACTTTTCCACCTGATAGATAAAGCGACAGGATGTCTCTACCATAGACTTTTTTAATTAATTCACCCGATAGTCCACAAGTACACTTTTCAGATAGTGGAGCTACAATATCATTCATCGCAGTATATCTGATAATGGGAGTCCCAACACCATATAACTTCGTTACAGCCACATGACCTGGTTCCCCATGCAAGACATGTTCTCCACCCTCAATTATTTCCAGATGGATATAATCAGACAACACATGATATCCACCTTTTTTACATTGAAACGCAATTGGTCCCGCCTCTGTAGAAGCATATGTTTCAAATAACTGTGCGTCAAATGCTTCTCGGATAAATTTTCTAAGAGTGTCATCTAGTACAGAACCCGTTGAGCCTATGACTCTTGGATTTATATCTTTCCCATGCCCTTTCTCTTTTAATAGTGCTATATGCCCTAGCATACCGACATATCCGCCCAAAAAATCTGGTTTAAAACTGTTGATTTTTTCTATCAAATTTTCAGGTTTATCGTTGGTATCTAGCCATTGCATGTTTTTAAAAAGGAAGCTATTTTGCATTTTAGAGAATAGTCCTCTGTTAATATACCCACTTTCAACAGTGTGCGGTGAAAAATCTCCAATAATAGTCATCCTGTCCCGTCTCCAATTGATTCCGTATTCTCTTAACATTCGGATGTATCCAAAAAGCCCCATCACAACATCGTGCAAGTCAACATAAATTGAAAGTGATCTACCTGTTGTTCCAGAGGTAGAGACCTCTATTAATTTATTCTTATTAATTCTTGATGAAATAAGACCGTTAGGATAGTATTTTTTAAGTTCATCTTTTGAAACAACTGGGAGTTTTGTAATATCTTTCAACCCTTTGATTTCATTTGGATGAACTCCTGCTTTTTTGTACAGATCGCGATAAAGAGGAACTGTATAGGCAAAATTTACCATTTTTCTAAATTGCTTGTCCCTATATTTTTGTAACTCATTTTCATTAATCTTCCACAATCTGTCTATGTCAAAAAGATAGCCTTTCAAGACCTTGCTGATAAAAACAGGGTTGTACAATTGATTCATGGTTCCCACTGTTTAGCTTATTTACGATATACAGTATTCCTTAAATATATGTCTCTCATATTTTAACCAGCATAATGAAAATATTAATTATAGAAAATGTTTGGATGGGAGGAGCAAAATACAAATTATTTGATAAAATGTTTCTTACCTCATTTTCCATTCTTCCTACATTGTATGCCCGGCAAATAGCAGCCATCACTCCAAAAAAACATACTGTTTCTGTTTTAAGTGAAAGATATTCAAAAATAGATTTCGATGAATCTTATGATATTGTCAACATAAATTTTACAACTTCAACTACGCCCAGAGCATATGAAATTGCAGACAACTTTAGAAAAAAAGGTGTAACTGTTGTCTTAAGTGGCTTACACGCTTCGGCATTACCAGAAGAAGCAAAACAACATGCTGACAGTGTATTACTAGGTAGAGGTGAAATTAATTGGCTCAGACTTCTGGAAGATTTTGAGAAAAATAAGTTAGAACCAATGTATCAACCGATAAATTACAATGAATCAACAAAAATCCCTCCAACAAACATTCATTTACCAGGTTTTGTTGTTACAGGTGCAATTGAAGCAACAAGAGGATGTCCTTATAGGTGTGAGTTTTGCCCTGAAGCAAATATACCAGGAGGTGGCAACTTCTATGCAAGATCTGTGGATGAAGTGATATCTGAAATAAAGTCAATACCACAAAAAACCCTGATGTTTTATGATACTTCACTTACTATCAACCCCAGTTACAGCAAAACTCTTTTTAAGAAAATGATAGGGCTTAATAAAAAATTTTTTTGTAATGGAAACTCGGATGTCTTGGCCAGAGATAAGGAACTTGTCAGTTTATCCAAGGAAGCAGGATGCCTGGCATGGCTTGTCGGCTTTGAATCTGTATCTCAAGAAACCATTGACGAAGTCGGTAAAAAAACAAACAAAGTCGACGAGTATTTTCAGACTGTGAAAAATATACATGACAACAAAATGGCAGTCATCGGAGATTTCATGTTTGGATTTGACACAGATACTCCAGATGTATTTGATGAAACGCTCAAAGTGATTAAAGAACTTAAAATCGATATTGCAGATTTTTGTATGTTGACCCCTTTTCCAGGAACACCTATTTTTAATAAACTTGAAAAAGAAGGTAGAATTTTAACAAAAGATTGGTCACAATATTCACTAAAGAATGTGGTTTTCGAACCTAAAAACATGACTCCGGATGAATTGATACAAGGATTAAGAAAAATGTATTATGAATTCTATTCAACACCATATACAGTAAAACGTATAGTTAGAAGTCTAAAGTTGGGAATATATCCATTTTTTTTAGTTTTAGCAAGAAATGCAATTGCTAACATGAACAGTCGGAGATTATTTACTTCTAGACGTTAATCCCATAAAACTCAAGCTCTGCTTAATGTTTGAAAAAAATAATGATAAATAAGATTGTAAAAATCCTAATTCATCATTTTTTAATGATTTTATGAAAAATCTTAAAACAAAATTTGGTCTCAAATAAAAATCTCTATTGGCTTTACTACAATACTCTATAATTTTTTCCCGAGCAAAATGCCCCAACCCTCTTTTAGAATCTGCTTGGACCATGTATTCGTCTTCGAGTATTTTTCCATCTTTAACTGCACCATACCAAAGTTCAGATCCAGCCATATATCTCAATGGCAAAAACGAAACTGAATCTATCGGAAGGCTTTTTGCAAATTGTATAGTTTTTTCGAAATGCTCTTTTGTTTCAAATGGCGCCCCCAATATAAAGGAACCTATTGTAAAAAAACCCATGTTATGGCCAAGATTTACGGCATATCGTATTTTATCTAAAGTTATTTTTTTATTGTAAAAATCAAGAACATCCTGATTTCCCGATTCAAGACCGAATTGTATATGTGTTACTCCTGCTTTTTTCATCTTTTTAAACAATTCTTCATCTGCTGAATTAACACGAGCTGCAGTAATAATGAACTTCACACCATATTGTTCTTTGATAATTCCTTCAAATAGCTCAATTGCTTGTTTTTTATTTTCAAGAAAACTATCATCTGCAAAGGAGACATATTTATATCCCATTTCTGAGAGGCTTTTTATTTCTTCCAATATGTTCTTTGTTGATCGTCTTCTAAATGTTTTCATGCTGATAGAATTCCTTGAACAAAATTTACAGTTAAAGGGACATCCTCTACTCGTAATAATTGAGGTAAATTCCCCTTTCTTAATATTGGGATTATACTCTTTTCCATAATTATATTTATTAACCAGATGTCTTGTTGGAAACGGAATAGAATCAATATCTTCGATAAGTTTTAACGGGGGTCCATTTTTAATCTCATCATTTTCTCGATAATAGATACCGCATATTTCCGAGAAATCAATCTTCCCAGTTATCGCCTTTTTAATATCTAAAATTATTGATTCGCCATCTCCTTGAACACTGATATCTGCCCCTGTTTCCTCCAAAGCTTTTTTGGGAAACAACGTACAATGAGGGCCCCCAATTATTACTTTAATTTGAGGTTTAATTTTTTTGATAACTTTAACTATTTCAACAGAGTTAAACAGTGAAAAACTCAAAACCGTCATTCCTACAACATCTGCATTTTTTACTGCATCTATAAGTTTTTGTTCTTCAAAAGGCTCAGCAGAAAAATCAAGTATTTCAACACTGTCTCCATCATTCTCAAGTATCTTTGCAATATAAAGTAAACCAAGTGGTGGGGCAAGTCCCCTAAATGCACCATTATTTTTACGCGCATCAACATAAGAAGGAGTGGATTGAGGATAAATTAGCAAAAAATTAATCGTTTTGCCCCCTTATTTGAAATTTCATTTGATTTTCCCACAACTATTAAAGCCCCAACTCTTTTTAAAATCATTGACAAGAGAACAAGATATATCATGATACCTAGCTTTTAGAAGTTTTAGTTGATCATCGGCAAGTATTTTTATTGCAAATATGAACATCACAGAACAGCATTTATTTCAAAATAAGTTGATTATATCCTTGCCCAGACCTCAATACTATCAGAATCCGTTTTTCCTGTATAGTCATATGCTATTACCTCAATAGTATGTTTATGGTAAAATAATTCCTTAAATGTTGAAATCCTTGAAAGAGTCCAGTTATACGGTTCAGATTTAACTGTTTCCATGAGCTCACCGTCAACATAGAATTCAACTTTCTCAATTCCAGAGTCGTCACTTGCATATACACTAATTGTTGTTTTACCAATTAAAAACGTATTTTTAAATGCCAAGTTTTTAGGAAATGGAGAATCAAAGATGTATATCTTCCCCTCCACCGGAGATGTAATACCAACCCCGGGTGGTTCATTTCCCCCTTCAGCTACTTTTGTAGCATTAACCGCATCAGCATAATATGCATCAAAGGAATTTTTATCCTCATCTGGATATACATATTTACCAGCAGATTCCGAGTTGAAAACAACTGCCATAATCATAAGATTTTCATAATCGTAATCTGAAACACTTCGAGTGTCTGAAAAATTTTTTTCCCCATTAGCATCTATAGATATGGCTTTATTTATGGTATAGTCGACAAAGCCATAATGATAAGGTTTGCCATCATATCCATTCCATTGTGAAACTATCTCTGTCAAATACACTTTGAGACGCCCGCTATATGTTTCCTTTTCATTATTTTTCACAACTACCTCGGTTGTCAATTTGTCAGTTTTGTTGTCATATTTTGCACTAACTGTTACTTGTATGTCTGGAGCATCTCTAGATCTAGCATCAAGTATCGCCTGTTCATATTCAGATTTATCATTATTTCCACCAACAATAACTTTGTAACCCCCATCGATAAAAACCGTAGGAAAACCGTAGACATCATAATCATCGGATAAACGAGTTTCGGCCTTGGGACTTCTATCATTAACCAAACTTACATAATAAAAATTATACTTCCCAGATTCATACAATTCATGTAGTATATTTGCAACTATGGGACAATTTTTACAGTCGGTTTCTGTACCTTCCTCTACAAAAACATAGTGTATTGAATTCTGATCATCATCATTTTCATCGTCACTATTGTCAACTACAGTGACAACATAATATGTACTACCGTCAATGGAGGGATCACCTACAGGGCCATTACCAGCAGCATCATCAATAGTCACATAGTAATACAAATCTTTAACGGGATCAAGTGAGATAAAAATATCCACACTGCCATTCAAAATAGACATAGAACTCCAATTATTGGCACTTGCAGTTTTATAATATATTGTGGCATTGGTAACACCAACATTGTCAGTAAAATTAACTGATATGTTAACTACTTCACCTGCATTGACTGTTGTATTTCCAGTAATGCCTCTAATTTCAGGGGCAATAGTATCCTTATCTTCAACATTGAAAAATATAACATACACAGATATCAGCAGAATTGCTGCTATCAAAAGTATAATAATAACTTTCAATGGAATTCTCGGAAGTTTTGGAAGTTTCATATTATTATAAACTACTATCTATTATATATTTAAAACTATCGAAATCAAATCTAAACGTTTCACATAATATCAGTGTCAGAAATCAAAAAAATGTTATTTTATGAAGTTGAAAAGGTGAGAGAGAGTCCCTAGATGAGACTCAAAAGATTAGAACGAATTGCTCTGGCATTAATCCATTGCCATATCTTCAAATTCTCAAAGAATGTAAATTGGAATATGCCGCCATTATCTATACTATTTGTCGGCGTAGCTGCAGCAGTTTCCACGGCGTGATCTGAATCGGGATCAAAAACGGTTGCGAACACCATGACGTTATCCTGGGTAATATCTCCAAATCCATAGAGTGCACCAATCCAGGTTTTTGTAAATGTATATGAGTCACCAAGTGGTTTAATCTGTGCTTGCGGCATGGCAAGACTTTTTTCAATTGGCATATGAAGCGCACCAAAGTGATAAGGATGACCAGATACATCATTCCAACGAGACTCTATTTCAACAATATACACTCGAAGATACCCATTGTAATCTTCAGGCTCATTGTTTTGTACCGTGACAGATATTTTCAAAATGGCATTACCCTTCCACTGAACGTTCACATCAATATCAATATCAGGCACATCTCGATTACCACACTGCTGGATAGCATTTCGATATGGTTGTTCGTCATCTTGTTTTCCAATTATATTTCGATACCCTCCATCGAAGTAAACATCTGGAACACCAGGTACATCTAATTCTTTTACTCTATCATATATTTTATAATTAGCATCGGCAACAAGCGATACATAATAGAAATCATAATCCCCGGAGTCGTAAATAGAGTACAGTTGACTTGATGCTTCAGGACAATATCCACATTCCGTTGTCGTCACATATTCAGTAAAAACGCCATGAGTAAAATCATCTTCCAAGATATTCAAAGGCATTTTTATCTCAGTTTTATTCGATGCTAATAAATTTGAAGCCCCTACTGCCGGTAATAGTAATATTGAAACTATCACAATTGCTACTAAATATTTCTTCATTTCAATGTCCCCTTTGATACAATCTATTAATAGATTTATTACCAAGTATGTATTTAAAGTTAACGATAGTTGATGATTTTATATTTGTGAAAATATTATTTTGATTCCAATCCAGGGTATGCTTTTAAAGAGAGAACTATTCTGGAAGTGCAACTTGGAGAAGAGAAAATGACCAACCCCACCATACAATCAATAAAAGAAAGAAGAAGTGTAAGAAACTTCGAGGAGAAAAATATAGATAAAGAGCTCTTGCAAGAAATAATCCAAGCCGGGAAATTTGCCCCATCTGTTCAAAATAAACAACCATGGAAATTCATTGTTATCACAAATAAAGATTTCATCCAAGATCTATCCCTACAAGTTAAAAAGGAGCTGAAGAACGTGCTCAAAAAACGTTTCATAAAAAAATTTTCGATAAAAGAATTGAAGGACGAAGATACATTAAAACACATCTACGCCTTTGCATTTTCAGAAAAGGATATCATATTCTTTGATGCACCTGCCCTTGTTTTTATCACAACGGAAGATAGACTCTTTTTTGATGAATCATGCGCATGTTGTGCAGAAAACATGATGCTTGCGGCCCATTCGCTTGGCATTGGGAGCTGTTGGATTGGATTTGCAAGTGTACTTGGTTTAAAAAAGGACATGATGCAAAAAATCGGTGTACCAGACAAACATCATATTTCAGCAGCGATTGTTTTTGGTTATCCCAAAGAAAAACCCGGAAGGGCATCTATTAGAAAAGTAGGCTCTGATATCATAAACTGGATCGAATAATTTTAACCATGAGTGACAAATAATCAGATTTCATAAAATTTGTTAATTCAACTGGTTAAAAAAATAAAGAAAAAGAGGATGATTGGAGGAGAGTTTTATTTATTCAGGAAGTATTATTCTCGCTACAGCCCAACCATTTCCATGAGGAGTCATCCAACGTAGTTTAAACAGTTGGTTCTCCTTGTTTATCTTATATAGACCAGTTACGGGACATTTACCACCATCTTCTGTTATTATCTTACCGTTGAAGTAACCGTGTCTCATTATTCCTACAATCCGCGTCTTGCTCTCGTTGCCAGTTGTATTGTACAGTCCGTTAAAGACTCCAACCCAATATCTACGTGTTATTCTTGCTCCGAAATATCCATCAGATTCGTTGTCTCCAGCAGATCCAGAAAGTAACCACCACAATAGCCGTTTAACACCATGCATGCAACTTAACCCACAAAAGGAAGATAGATTACAACTTTTAAAAAACATTCGTAAAATTGCTAGTAGTAGATTAGCTATAGTTTTAGTAAGTACTTCAGGGCAGGGGACATATATGAATATCTACTCAAAGAATTGAACTATCTATAGATAATTTTTAGAGGGATATCCTCCTGTCTCATTGGTAAAATAGGTGGAAAACTAAGAATATCCACCCATCTTCAGACTCGGATCACCAAGAAGTACCCATTGCCCTACGGTTTTTGGATGACCTGATCTAAGATCCCCCATGTCAAAGGTATCGATATAACTCGTAAGTGTTTGCGAATAAGCTTCTCCAAGAATATCGTGCCCTTCTGTACCATATTGCTTGAAAAACTCGATAGTAATCCACCCATCACCGCCTCCAGTGGTTGCTTCTTTATGAGGCACCCCATATCCTAAACCAGTGTTACCAATACTAGCAATGGCACCACCATTTGGATTTCTGATAAGTCGCCAGCTGAATGCTTCTGGAACAGGCACCCCGTGACACCACATTGAAAGCTCAGGAAATGCTGGGAATAAATAATGCATGATATCCATGACACCAAGCACCATAGAGACATTGAACTGACTGTTATGGCAACCACCCACCACAGCAATTGGTAGTTTTTCACCATTGGAAATAGTATCCATTGGAAAAACTGGAAACGTGACAAACGGTGGCCATGGTCGCAATGTTGTTACCTGTAAACCTGTTACACTTCCACCTGCTCTATTTCCAGGAATTCCCGGGTATTGATCAGCCCATACATTTGGACTGCCATGTCCTGAGAAAAATAGAAAACCGCTTCCCTTATCGATTGCATTTATAACAGAAGTCTGTCCAGTTAATCGGCCGTTTGAAGCCCAAAGAATATCTTTTTCGAAATCCTCTGGCATATAGTATAAAGCTCCTCCTCTGCCATTTAATAGTTCCTCACCAGTAACCCATTCACCTTCGAAATACATTTCAGAATTATTTCTCCAATCAGAAAAAACAATTTCATCATTATTATTTGTAATCCAAACATGTAAATCTGTTAAATAGCCATACGGTTTTGGATCATAAGATTTACCACGAATAGTTAGAACGCCATCAACATAGCTTACATTTGCCCACCAGAAAAACCAATTTAAATAAGCTTCTCCATCACCAGGTGTATAAGAATAATCAGTAGAACTAAGGATATCTCCATTAGATATCGAAACTATTTCTGCAATTGGTACGGCAGGATATCCATTTTCAAGTGCTGGGTTCAAATGATCATCATGATTGAAATGTAGGGATGACTGACTACATTCACCCCCACGATCAATTGTTATTGTAATTGTATCTTCAGGTCCTATTACCTCTTCAGGGTTTTTACTTTGAGCATGTATTGTATATTCACCGTCATCAAGATCATTAGTATCCCATTTAATATTCCAATCTATTTGATCAAGGAAGCCATCACCAGATACTACAATCATTTTTTTGAACCAAGATGGGTCAATAGGAGTACTTTCATAGTTTATTATTTTATCAACCACAGTTTTAACTTCAGTTACACTTCTGCAAGCAAGTCTACCTAGATATACATCAGGATAATAATCAAGATCTGTATCATTTTCATAACCTGGTTTTCCCCAAGCAGCAAAAATCCCATCATTATTTGGATCCCAATCAGCAAATGCACCCCCTTCTCTATAAATATCTGAGTAATAGAGATCACTGATTGTGCCTGGATCATGAATAGTATCTGCCGCTAGAGGAAAAGCCGGATCATCGTACAGGTTGGAATATCTAACAGGTACATACCAATCCTTTGATCCTTGGTTGGCGTCATCGCGAGGTTTTGCATAAACAACTGAGTTCAATCCCCCAACAAGTAAGACATATGTGATATCCCAAGTTTCGATTGCGTCTTTAATAAAATACTTTATTTGTTCTGGTTTATCCACGCCTGTGTATTCATTATATATATCCTCAGTCGTTTTTAATATAGTGTTTACATCATGGCTGTTTTTATGATCGATTAATCTCTGCAAATCATCGGTAAATTTTGATGGAGCTATAATCACCAGATCATATTCACTATTCAAGGGGAATGGGTTTGTTTTGGGCTCCTCATAGGTTATCGAAACTTTGACACTCTCTGCAACACACAACTTGTCTAACGCGGGAGCATATCTAACTGGAAAGATATGTATTGCCACGTGTGTTACATGCTCACCATCTCCATTTAGTCCACAGCCAACACTATAGCTAAACCAACTATTTGGAAAGAGATCTGTGCTTTCATATGTTTTCTCACTCTTCTCTGTTTCCACATCAATATTATTTGAAGATGTTAGAGGGATCATTGCAGGAGCGGGACAAATCTTATTCTCAATTTCAACCTCATTAATACCCATCGGCAATACTTCAACCTCAACATTCTGCACACCAAATGGGAGTTCGACAGTTTTCACAACCTTTGGCACCATAGGTTTACCAGATTGCATCAAATATGATGATGCCTCATTAAGATGTAATTCAACATAGTCGCTGTTTCTATCCGTTATGGTCAGTGATGAGAAGATCATTATATCCGTCTCAGTTTTTTCTTCAGTTACAGCAACTGCTCCAAGTCCCCCAAGGGCTAAAATTCCTACTATTATTACTGATAATATTTTCTTCAATTTTTTGCCTCCTATATTATTATAATATGAATTGTAATATAAAGAGTTTAT
>JAUWWG010000062.1 GCA_030616985.1 Thermoplasmatota archaeon | reverse complement strand
TCGTAAAGATAACGGCTTACGGTCTTAAATATCTGCCAAAGGGCAATTATAGGATTATCTATTCGGAGAGAAACATTGAGGAGATACTTGATTCAATGGAGAAAATGGCTGGAATAAAGGATAAAAATCGTGAAGAAACCATGGAAGCTTTCATCAAACTGAATCGCATGATAAAAAAACAAATTATAAGCAGGGATGACATGGAGGTTCTGTTAGTTAACTATAATAAAATATTGTCCAATCCCAGGGAAAATATAAAAAAGATACAAGGGTTTCTTGGATTGCCAGAGGATGTCATCGATAAAATGATAAAAGTTGTGGATGATAAATTATATCGGCAGAGAATAAAAGATAGTTAGGTGGCTCTCAAAAGGGAGTTTTTATTAAATGAGTGAAGATGACAATTGAAGCTGACAATTTTTCAAAAAGAAGGAATACCCTTCTATCTCGTAAAGATGTTTTTTTCATTGCATTAGCATTTTCAATTGTTGCATTATTCTATCTACTTCCGCCCCCAGATGGTTTAACTCATAATGGTCAGGTGATGATCGGAATTTTATTCATGGCTGCAATACTGTGGATAACTGAACCAATACCCTTGGCTGTTACGGGTCTTATGATAATGATAGCTCAACCAATGCTGGGCGTAATACCTGCTGTTGATGTTTTCTCATCATTTGGTAATCAGGCAGTATTTTTCCTTATTGGTGCGTTCATAATTTCAGTTGCAATAGAAAAACATGGTTTGCATAGAAGAATGGCATTTAAGTTTCTTAGTCGTTTTGAAAAAAACCCTCGGATTTTCACTCTTGGCATTATGTTCTCTTGTGCACTTTTATCTTTTGTAATGCCAGAACATGGTGTGGCTGCACTGTTTTTACCTATTATCGTATCTATTTTGATTGCAATGAAACTTGTACCTAGACAGAGCAATTTTGGTAAGGTCAGTATGTTATGTGTAGCATATGGGTGCTCTATTGGTAGCTTAGGTACACTCATTGGTGGGGCGAGAAATCCTCTTACTATTGGAGTGCTTTCTGATATTGGTATTACTGTGACTTTTTTTGATTGGATGAAGTATTCGATGCCTGTTGTATTTATCGCTTTACCTTTGGTGTGGCTTGTGTTACAGTTTTCTTTCCCTATTGAAATCAAGGATGTTACCATGGCGAAAAAAGAGATAGATAATCAGTTAGCTATTGCAGGTAAGATGGGGAGAAGCGAAGTATTGGTTTTGGTTATCTTGGTATTTACTGTTCTACTGTGGATTTTCTTTTCATCATTTCCATATCTTGGGCTTGCCGTTATAGCTATACTTGGGGGAATCCTGTTGTTTTTAACAGGATGTATCTCCTGGAAAGATGTAGAGAAACGTGTTCCATGGGGAATTATATTGCTCTATGGCGGAGCTATAACACTTGGTATGAGTATGCAGAGTACAGGTGCAGGAGAATGGATAGCTCACCTGCTTTTTAAAAATGTAGGTAGTAACCCTTACCTAGTTATATTTGCAATAATTATTTTTACGATTCTGCTAACAAATGCAATGTCCAATATTGGGGCAGTTGCAATACTTCTTCCTATTGGCATTGCCATATCGGCTGAAATACCTGGAATATCTCCTCTATTTGCATCGATGATTATAGCCCTCAGTGGCGGACTTGCGTTTATGCTTGTTATTGCCACGCCGGGAAATGCTATAACTTATTCTTCTGGTTATTTTTCAACACGAGATTTATTCAAAGTGGGAAGTGTTTCCAATATTATTTGTATACTAGTAATTTTTACTGTGGCCGTTGTTTATTGGAAAGGGATACTGGGTCTATGAAAGATATATATGTTAGAATGTGTTATGAAAAATTCAAAAGGGGTTATTAGTAGAGATTGATGAATTATGTTTGAGAATATATTAATTCCAGTGTCATCAGAGTTTTATTCAAAAAAAATCTTGGAAAGAAGTGTTTTTCTAGCCGAGAGATTTAAGAGTACGATAAACCTGGTCTACATAATAGAACAGAAAACCTTGCATCAAACAGATAAAATTTCAGATTCTTTTAGAACACACTATAATAGATTGGAGACAAGTAACGACATAATTAAGAAAAGTAGACTTAGGGTAGACAATATTATTTTAAATGATGCAAAATTCTTTTTGAAAAATAAAGAAATTCCTTTCAAAGAAAAAATTGTGGAAGGAGAATTTAGCAACGTTGTAAAACGCGAACTCGATGAGAATAACTATGATTTGGTATTGATGGGTTTTGAAAAAGGATGCATTCTCAACTACCGTCTTTTAGATGAAGTGAATGTCCCAATTTGGATAGAATCTGATGGTGAAGGTAAATCCATACTTGCAGTTTGTTCTAATCTTGCGCCCAATCAGAAAGTCCCTGAATTCAGTGTTAAACTCTCTGAGGATTTGGGTTGGGATCTACATATGCTTTATGTAGTTGATATGGGGGATAGTGTGGAAGTCGATGAAACAGGTCAAAGATCCGATAGAAAATCAGAAAAAGACTTGATTTTTATTGGGGAAAACTTCGTTGAAAAAATGAGGGAAAAAGGAGTAAATGCTCGATTAGTAAAAGGCGGTTTGGAAAAAGAAACCGTTAAAGCGGCTGAAGGCATTGGGGCAAATCTAGTAATAGTTGGCAGAGAGCAGAAGAAAAAAAATATTTTTGGTCTGCCGGTTAAAAACGTTAAGAAAAAGATAGCAGAGAAATGCAGGTATTCTATATTATTTGTTAACTGATTTTTAAAAGTGAAATGGGACTGTCTAATTCATTGGTTTTTCGGTACTGTTCAATTTTCTAGTGTTAAAAGTATATTGTTCAATTATGATGGTAGATGAATGTTGGAATGAAAACAACATAAAATACAACATCTGTTAGATAATATATCCCCACAGTAAAATTTAAGGCATGCTACTGTATTACATTATTGGGAGGTAACAAAATTATGCCTATAAAGATTATAATGAGTAAAAATTGGGCTTTTATAGTAACCGCTCTTATCATCTTTGGAAGTTTTGCACCTTCTATTTATGGATACAGCAATAAGACAGATTATTTTGAAAGTGTAAATGTTCAAGATGAAACAACCTTAAAATGTTACGCTCTTGGAAGATACGGAGTTGAAGAAACCGAGATTACTTTATCTTTTGAAGAGGCGGAACGTGTTTACAACAAGCTCAAAGAACTTCAAGTTGAGATGAACCTTAATCCATTCAGTGAGGAAGCTCAGAAAGCAAAAGTAGAATACGTTGATCTTTTAGCTGAAAAGGATTTGATACATAATAGTTTAACCAAGGATGATTATCTTTCATTGTTAAATTCTCAGTGGTATAATGTACGGAAAAAAATCCCAATTAATGATCTTCCTAGAAATGGAGGCATTGCTAGTAGTTTTATTTGCAGTGTCACAAGCGGAGGAATGGGAACTTTATTACCTCCGTTCCTTCTCCCTAGACCACGAATCGGCCTGTCATGGATCGGACGTGGTGTGTATGATGCGGCGGCAACTGCCGTTGGTAGTCTTCTTTTGGCCAGGGGTTTTATGGCAATTGGGGAACAAACAGGTATTGCGCTTGGTTTTACAGGTGTAGGTCTAACCTATGGTACACCATTTGGACCTGTATATGGTCTTGCGGGTTATGCCCTGTTTGTTACAGTTAATGCAGAGTACATTGAGACATTTCCACCAAATTTTCCACCTGAAATCTCCGATGAAAACCCCAGGACGGGATCCTCAAATATACCTGTTAGTCTTTCTGAGTTGAGTTTCAGGATAAATGATCCAAATGGGGACCGTATGAGTTACACTGTTACAACCGACCCATATATAGGTTCAGGTTCTGGAAATTTGAAAAGCAATGGGGTGTACACTGTTCCCGTTAGCAATCTCCAAGGTTCAACCGAATATAAGTGGTATGTGAGTGTATCTGATGGTCAAGATACCACTGAAAAAACATTTTCATTTACAACGGTGTTTGATGCACCAATTATTTCGAACCCTTTCCCTTCTGATGGTTCTGACAATGTTCAAGTCGATATTTCACATCTTAGCTTTACTCTTTCTGACCCTCAGGGGGATTTAATGGATGTAACAGTTGAAACACAACCTGATATTGGGTCGTACAGTGGCTCCAATGTAAATCAAGGAACATTTAATATTCCAGTAAGTGGTCTTGAGTACTTTACTGATTATAAATGGTATGTCAATGTCACAGATGGAGTACATTGGAAGAGGGAAATATTTACGTTCACCACTCTACCCAAAGGTGTAATAGTGTTGTATCCAATGGATGATTCCTACGTGAGCTCAAGAATACCCAGTCAAATCGCTGGCGAATTAACATATTTGGCAATAAAAAACGGTGGAAGTGGCAACAACTGGGCAGCTCAGCCAGTAATCAAGTTTGACATATCATCAATATCATCAAAGGCCGATATTAAATCTGCAACCTTAAATATTTTTTATCGTGACTATGGCGATAATAATCCTTCTGGTAGAGAACTAACTATTTACAGGTTGAAAGGAGATTGGAACGAAGACACCATTACATGGGATAACATGCCTGTCCATCATAACGAAGTGACTTCATCAATATATGCACCAAACTCACCTAGTAATTGGATGCAATGGGATGTAACAAGTGATGCACAAGATGTCATTACAGGACAAACAGAAAACTATGGTTGGATAATAAAAGATGAACAATATTGGGGTGGCTCAGGTATCCCTGGTATGTATTGCAATTCAAAAGAATACGGTGAAAACATTCCATATCTAGAAATCGGGATTGATGAATAAACTACTCACATTACAATCAAAATGATCCAGGTAGTTTTATGAGTTTTGGACCTGAAGAAACTGGTCCCTGATGGATCAAGAGACATCTTCCTCTTCTTCTATTTTTTAGTTTATATTTCTTCTACTTCTTGCCATAAATAGAGGGGGGGTGTAAGAAAGTATAAAATAGACGAATCAAGCTTACGATTGGAGGAGATCTTAATGAAGGCTGTGATTCTTGCTGCAGGTGAAGGAAAAAGATTACGACCACTTACTGAAACTATGCCCAAGGTGATGTTACCTGTTGCCAATAAACCTGTGTTGGGGTATGTCTTTGATGCTGTTAGAAACAGTGGAATATCTGAGATCATAGTCGTTGTCGGGTACAAAAAAGAAGTTATAATGGAGTATTTTAGAGAATATGACGGGATTGATGTTATCTATGTTGTACAGGATAAGCAATTAGGAACAGCTCATGCGTTACTGCAAGCTAAAAAACATGTTAATGATTCATTTATTGTTTTATCTGGAGATAACATAATTGATCAGAAGAGTATCTCTAAATTAATACAAAATGAATCAGAATATTCTATGTTGGTGAAAGAAACTCCATACCCCTCAAAATATGGTGTAGTGACTGCAGAGAAAAACATCCTAAAAGAACTTGTTGAAAAACCACCCAATGAAAACTTGAAAAGGTTCGTGTCAACTGGAATATATAAACTTTCAACTTCTATATTCGATACTGTTGAGAATGCAACATCACAAGGCGATTATTCTCTTTCTTCGGTTATTCAATCGACTGTTGAGCAAGGTAAAAAAATAAGTACTATACTTGCAGATCTATGGATGGATATTGCATATCCATGGGACTTTCTTAGCATTAACGAGACTATGGCTCATAGTGTCCCATCATCTCTTGGAGGAAACATAGAAAAGGGAGTTACCTTAAAAGGTAGAGTTTCTATCGGAAACAATACTACTATTTACTCTGGATGTTATATTGTTGGACCTGTTATTATTGGAGATGGCTGTGAGATTGGCCCTAATGCCTGCATCTTTCCATCAACTGCCATAGGCAATAATTCTGTTATTCATCCTTTTAGTGAAATTAGAAACAGCATCATTATGAATGATGTACATATAGGGTCTAATTCGTTTATTTCTCACTCCGTTGTTGGTATAGGAAGTACAATGGGGCATAATTTTTCTAGCATGATGGGAAAGTCAACCATGGAAGTAGAAGGTGAGTTTAAAAAATTGGAAGACATTGGAGCAATCGTTGGAGCTGACTGTAGTATTGGAAGCCATGTCGTTATCGACCCGGGAAAGATTATTGGAACTAGATGCACCCTTGGTTCCATGAACAGAATAATAAAGAACGTCTCAAGCAATAGTAAAGTGATGTAAATTGTGTGGAATAATTGGTTACACGGGCCATAGAGCAGCAAATGATGTACTTATCGAGAGTTTGAAACGACTAGATTATAGAGGATATGATTCGGCAGGTATTGGAATAATTGGTGAGAACTTGCAGGTATTCAAAGAGATTGGGGAGATATCAATGTTACAGCATTCCATACCAAAAATTAAAGGAAATCTTGGGATAGGCCACACAAGATGGGCCACTCATGGAAAGGTAAGTAAGGAGAATGCTCATCCTCATCTCAGTTGTGATAAAAAGATTGCCGTAGTGCATAATGGAATCATTGAAAACTTCAGAACTCTGCGAGAAGAATTAGAAAATAAAGGTCACATATTTACCTCACAAACGGACTCAGAAATTATCGCACATTTAATTGAGGAGGAATACAAAGGTAATTTGGAACAAGCGGTTTCTTCTTCGCTAAAAAAAATCCAAGGATCATATGCTATTGTTGTTATTTGTGAAGATGAACCAGAAAAACTTGTTGGTGCAAGAAATGAAAGCCCGCTTGTTATTGGAGTTGGAGACAATGAAAACTTTTTCGCATCGGATGTAACAGCCCTTTTGAAATTTACGAACAGAGTCATCTATTTAGACGATGGGGAATTTTGTATTGTCACAAAAGATTCAATCCATATCTTTGATAGGAACAATACTGAAATACAAAAAAAGGAAAATATAATAGAATGGGATTTTAACGATGCTAAAAAATCTGGTTTCCCTCACTTCATGTTAAAGGAAATTTATGAGCAATCCGATTCTGTTCAACGGGTCTTACGTGGGCGAGTATCGGAGATAGATAGATCAATAGAGTTGCCAGATAAGGTAGAAATATTACTCAACGATGCCATAGATTCCATTCATATTGTTGCATGCGGAACATCATTGTACTCTGGAATGATTGGAAAATATCTCATAGAAAAAATAACAAATATTCCCGTGTTTGTAGAGATATCCTCCGAATATCGATACTTTGGAACTAAAGATAGATCATCACTTGTTGTTTTTATGACACAATCCGGCGAAACTGCTGATACGCTCGGTGCTTTGAAAAAAGCAAAGAATGCAGGTAGTAGAACGATTGTTGTTACAAACGTCATCGGAAGTACTGCAGCCAGAATTGCGGATGGATTTGTATTGACTCAATGTGGCCCTGAGATTGGTGTTGCTGCAACGAAGACATTCACTTCTCAAATGTTAAGTCTTTTGTTAATTGCTTTAAAAATTGCTACAATACGAAAGGAACTCGGGTCTGATGAGATATATAGCTACATACGCAATCTTAAGGATATTCCAAGACAAATTAGGCAGGTATTGGCACAAAGTGATAAAATTGCTGATATGGCCAAACATCTAAAGGATGCAACATCTGTTTTTTTTATAGGTCGGGGTGTAAACTATCCTCTGTCCTTAGAGGGTGCGTTAAAGCTCAAGGAGATTTCGTACATTCATGCTGAAGGTTTTGCAGCTGGGGAGATCAAACATGGTCCCTTTGCTCTACTTACCAAAGACACCCCAGTTGTTGCAATAGTTACGAGGGATGCCACATATGATAAAATCATTTCTAACATTGGAGAGGTAAAAGCAAGAGGGCCTCAGGTTATTGCCATTGCAGATGAGAAAGATACTGAAATTGAAAAGCATGCCGACTTTGTGTTGCGTTTTCCAACAAATACAGGTTTACTTTCTTGTGTTTCTATTACAGTAATCCTTCAACTTCTTGCGTATCATGTTGCAAAACTGAGAGGTTGCTCGATTGATAAACCAAGAAATCTCGCAAAATCAGTTACTGTTGAATAGGAGATGTGTTACTAAAATGAAATGTGTGATTCTTGCAGCGGGCAAAGGGAAACGAATGCATCCTCTAACTTTTACTCGACCTAAAGTTATGCTTCCAATTGCCAACAAACCTATTTTGGAATGGAATTTATTGAATGCTATAGATGCTGGTTTAAGGGAGTTTGTCTTTGTTATTGGCTATAAAAGTGAGATGGTACGAAACTATTTTGGCAATGGTGAAAGATGGAACATTAATATAGAATATGTAAATCAGGGAAAAGCTCTTGGAACGGCACATGCCATTGGAATGGTTGAAAGATTTGTAGGTGATTTTATTGTATTATGTGCGGATACAATTTTTGGAACACAGGATATAAAAAATATATTAGAAAAAGAAATTGGTATGGGGCTTATAGAGGTAAAAAATGCCAAAGAATATGGAATCGTTGAAACAAATGGAAAAAAAATTGTCAAAATCTATGAAAAAATGGAAAAACCTTTTTCAAATGTCATAAACGCAGGCATCTATCGTTTTAATAAAAAAATCTTTGATTTTATTAAAAAAACAGAGAAATCCCCCCGAGGTGAATATGAAATTACCGATTCTATAAATATGCTGTTGAAAGAAGAAGAGATGGATGGTATTTTTTTGAAGGAATGGAGGGATGTTGTATATCCTTGGCACCTGTTAGATGCAAATGAGAAAATATTAAAAAAATCACATAAAAAAATTGAGGGGGACATAAGTGAAAAAGCCGTCTTAAATGGAACTGTTGTTGTTGGTAAAAATAGCAAAGTTTTACCTGGAAGCTTTATTGAAGGGCCAGTTTCAATAGGTAGTGATTGTAAAATCGGTCCAAACTGTTATATCAGACCTCATACGTCCATAGGTAACGGCTGTCATGTTGGGAATGCATGTGAGGTGAAGAACTCGATAATTATGGATCATAGTAATGTCCCTCATCAGAGTTATGTTGGTGATTCCATTATTGGACAAGATTGTAATCTTGGAGCAGGTACGAAAATAGCCAATCTTAGATTGGATAAGAAAAACATTGTGGTTACTTTGAGTGGGAATAGACAGGATACAAAAAGAAGAAAGCTTGGGGTTATAATGGGTGACAATGTTCAAACTGGGATAAATTCAGTGATAGACGTTGGTACTATTATTGGTAATAATGTTTTTATCGGTCCTGGGGCAATGGCCAAAGGTGAAATTAAACCAAATGCAAATATATTGTGAATAATAGTTAGCGAATAGTAATTTTGATGCAAGTTGAACAGAAAAATTTGGCAGTTATGACTCGAGTTTTGAACTTGAATGAAAAAAGCTAAGGTTATTTGAAAAATGCAGGGGGGAAGATATATCATTATCCAAAGGCTATGTATTTTTCCATAGATATTTAAAGCAAATTCCTGATTCATAAGCATAATTCTTTGGAGAGAATACAAATAATGATTGCAAGAAAATCGGCATTAATCGTGGGAACACAATTCTTTACCCGATTTCTCGGCTGGATTGGCCTGGTTATACTTGCAAAGCTCTGGGGGGGATTTGCTCCAGAGGCGATGGGTATAATTGGATTTGCAATGTCATTTCTTGCACTTTTCAGTATCATTACAGACCTTGGTTTTTCTTTGGCGCATGTTAAAAGAATTTCAGAGGGAAAAGACTTGGGCACATGCATCAGCACTTTTGCTACCATCAAAATACTTCTTACAGGATTAATGGTTGCAATTGTGTTTATTGCAGTTTACGTTTGGAAAAATATACTTCACCAGAGTTTTTATGATGCAACAACAGAATCTGTTATGGTAGTTTTTATTATTTATTATGTTTTACTGAATCTTCAACAGATATCGACAGTTACTTTTCAAGGAAAAATGGAGATTGCAAAAAGACAATTCATAAAAACGTTTGAAGGTATTATAAAAGTACCTCTTATGATTCTAGTTGCTCTGGCAGGGGTAAGTGCAGTTACGGTTAGCATTTCTCCTGCAGTTGATTGGCCTGTTTTTCTTCAACCATTTCAGCAGTTTCTTGCTAGCCATGCAGTTGGTTCTCTCGCTATGACATATGTGTTTGGGGCAATGGTTACATTGTTTGTTGGTATAAGACTTCTCAGAAAATATCCTTGGAAAAAACCTAGTTGGGAGTTATTTAAAAGTTATTTCCATTTTGCATTACCAGTTATGCTTGTATCTCTTATGTCGATTATTTCTTTAAATATAGATAAAGTTATGATCGGTTACTTTTGGACTTCTGTAGAAGTCGGATATTATTTTACAGTGCAACAGATATTACAAATTTTTATTATTCTCTCTGTAGCTGTTGGTACTGTTCTTTTTCCAACACTTTCAGAATATCATTCTTCTAAAAATTTTGAAAGAATCAAACAAACAACCCATTTGACCGAAAGATACATTTCAATGGTGTTGATTCCACCTATCATAATAGTCATATTATTTGCCAAACCCGTGATTAATATTATGTTGAGTAGTGCGTTTTTACCTGCATCATCCGTTTTGATTATGTTGACAATTTATGCTCTTATTTATGGCCTTAGAATACCGTATTATTCTTTGATTAGCGGTATAAATAAACCCGGAATTGCAGCAAAAATTGGTGTTGCAATATGTGCTACGAATATCACTCTTAATTATCTGTTCATACCTGAATACGGTCTCCTTTCGCCTTTTGGGATTTCAGGCCCTACTGGTGCTGCAATTGCTACTGTTTTATCCAGCTTGGTTGGACTCATTGGATTTCAATTTGCCGCTAAAAAATTGACAGGAATAAAGCTTTTTCAGAGTCACACACCACGTCACGTTCTTGCAGGTCTTGTCATGGCTGTTGTTTTGTACTATTCTAGTCTTATAGTTCCTGTAGTCCGATGGTATCAATTACTAGGTTATTCTTTATATGGTTTGGGGATTTATCTTTTAGTCTTATTTACGCTCAAAGAGTTTAAAAAACATGATTTAAATTTCTTCTTGAATATGTTACATCCTAAAGAAATGTTTGATTATGTTAAATCCGAATTGAAGGAAAAGTAAGATTATCGATATATATATGGAATTCCAATTCTTCCTGATTCTTTAAATGTTGAAAATGATTTTTAATTTTTTTCGTTTTTAATTTCTTATTTTTCAGATTCTTTTATTTTCTTCTTAATGTTTGTGGAACTTTGAGAGGGATAATAAGGTATAACTACAACCCTGCCTCCAAACGATTCCATAACTCTTCTTGTTTCTTTCATCTCCTTTTCACTATGACTGCCAGATTCCATTAAAATGTCAGGTTTAATTTTTTTAATATTTGGTATTGGAGAATATGTTTCTTGAGGTACAGCAGCATCCACGTATTTAATGGCTCTAGCAATATCAATTCTTTCATCAAAAGAAAGTATAGGTCTCTTCGGTTTCTTTTCCATTACTGCATCATCTGTTAAGATTCCAACAATTAGTTTTCCGTCTTTTCCTGCAATGGCCTTGCTGTTCTCCATCATCAGTAAGTGACCTTTATGTATTAAATCCAAGACATAATAACTATATACTATTTTCATTTTTTAGACCTCCTTATATAATATCCATTTTAACTTTTTCTTGTTTTCCAGAAACGCAGGAAGTATTTTAATTATTATGCAACCTCACTCCATGCTTTTCTATAATCCTCAAACGTGTCAATTTCCATCCAATCTCCATAGGTATCTAAATTTTTTACATCAAAATCCTCATCTATTATGTCTTGAATCATATCTGTAAAATTTGCCTTATTAATGGAGGGAGCTTCATGAAACATCTTGTTTTTGTAACTTTTTAAAACGTTTCTGTAACACTTTTCTAAAGTTTCAGCACCTATTTTTGAAAAACTTGCTAGGCCAATAAATTCGCCATGTGCTTTTTCTGGATTTACGTTCTTTCCAATCCT
>JAUWWG010000054.1 GCA_030616985.1 Thermoplasmatota archaeon | reverse complement strand
CCATGACATGGACAATACCATTTGCGGATATTACATACATTGCATCCTGCATGTGGTAGAAATGATCAATAAACCATCCTGGTGTTCCTGAATGGTAGTTGTCATCCACCCAAACCTCATCCTGACATGTGCCACCCCCGCAAATTGTATCAGGATCATCGAATGGAAGATTTAGCCATGGTAAAAAGTCAACATTATCGCTGACTGTATCACCTATACCCATAGGGTTACTTGGATGAGTTGGTCCAGAGCCATGTCCCCACCAGTTACATTCAGTATCAAATTCAAAACCGTTTGAAGGAGTACCAAGTACTCGGGCACCATAATCACTATTATCATAGATGTTGTTATAATTAGCTGAAATATCTGAGAGACCATCATAGCATGGATATGGTCCAGGGCCCGGGTCAAAAGCTGGATTCCAATATTGACCTTCCATATCGAGCAAGATGCCATTCCAACCATTATTTAAAATATTATTTTCTGTAATTGTTATATCGCTAGCTATCGGTCCAGTATATATACCATTCTTCTCATTGTCATGTATATAATTACCTGTAATGAGTAGGTTCTCAGGACCATATCCATTACATGTCTTGTCACTACTTCCCCGAATCATCAGAATTCCAGTTCCATGTTTTAACATATTTGGTTCGTCACCCACGCTGTTGCCACTGTTAGAATGAATATCATTGTTTCTAATGGTGAGGTCTGTAAATCCTCCGGCTGTTTCTATTCCGCTCCTATGTGACCCGCATATTTCATTGTCTTCAATAAAGGTATTAGTCATTGGACTTGGTCCAGTTGCACCATAGGCATTGTAGGAGCCCCAAATGAATATATTATTTCCATTTCCTTTACTATCGAATATCTTGTTACAATAGACCCTACTATCAGTTATTCCAACAGATGCATCATATGGATTTAAATCAAGATCAAGATTCATACGACCCATAGTACCATCTTGACTTAACAGATTAGTGTTTGGACCAATGACGTTATAACTTAAATCAATGTTTTCCATGTTTTGAGTTTGTGCCTCCACATGCATTAACATTCGATTACCGCTTGAACTTCTCTCAAGTGCCTGTACAATGAATCCAGCAAATGTGACATCATCGGTATCATAAATATGCACAACAAGATCATCTTCATATCCTACAGGTGGCTGAATTATGGATTCAACCGTATCATCCCAAGCATAATCTATTGGAACAGCATATCCATTTTTACAGATATTGTTAGTAGCTCCAAGGATAGTTAATGGCATATCAATAGCAATTAACTCACTATATGTTCCCGCTGCAACATAAACAGTACCACCGTTGCATACCCTATCTATACCATCCTGAATGGTTGAAAAATGATCAATATTCCACCCTGGTGTAGAACTGTCGAAGTCATCATCTACATATACTGGGTCTTTACAGAGACCACCTATACAATTTCCACCTGGATAAGCGGCATCAAGCCATGGGATATAATCAACATAATCACTTACTGCATCACCAATACCAAGTGGATTACTGCTATGTGTTGGTCCACTACAATGTCCCCACCAATTACATTCAGCATTATAGGTATTTGAAAGCCAATTAAGAATACCATAACCTATATTTCCTTCGATATTATTGTAATTGATATCAGCAGAAATCAAATTATTTGGTGCATATTCATAGAGTTCAAATCCAACATCCCAATATCTTACACTGTTGTACATAGCTGTGAAATCAATATCATATGTTCCATACATACCAGCATAAATGCCAATACCGATACCACCAGGGCTTCCATCGCTTTCCACTATGTTACCAGTACAAGTGATGGTATATGTTGTAGTTGTAAATGAGCCATCACTTTCTCCATCAAATGGGGAGGGTTCAGGAATATTAGGTGGTGAACCCGGGTCACCAATAATACCATAAAAGTATGTCTGACCTGTTCCAGTTGCTGTTGAATATATATTGTTGCTATCTACATTTGCTGAACAATCTGCAAGATAAATATTTACCTCATTTTCTTGAAGAGTATTACCATTTATTTCTACTATATCTGTTGAACCATATGGTAATATTCCACTAGCTGCCCAAGATGGATTCTGGATTGAACAACCTGTAATAGTATTTCCTGTTATTGTTCCGCTTCCTCCGCCAATCTGAATACCATTTTGAGCCCAATTACCCATAGGAAGAGGACCATCACCAGTAACAGTATTATCAATTATGTCTCCATATCCACCAATAACTGTTATTCCATTTCTTGAAAAATCAGTAGCTGTATTATCGTTAATATCCATATCAGAGTTTGCACCATAAATAAGGAGGCCCATTGTCTCCTGACCAGTACCCTTCAAACTATGTAAATCATTATTGCTAATTACTCCAATTGTCTCTCTGAAAAGAATCCCTGTAAAAGTATTACTGCCTCCATCATTATTACCATCGATTTCAAAATTATCCATCGTTACACTTATAACTCCAGTTCCACCATCAGCAAATACAATTGGGTCAAAAGTACGTCCGCTTTCAGGAATTGTATAAATTGTTCTAGTAGCTACAGGAGGAGCTTGTATAACTGGTTTTGGTGAAGATGAAATGCCTTGTAATGTCAAATCTTTTTCTATATGAACTTGTTCAGTATATGTTCCATCATAAACATATACACTTCCACCATCACACACCGCATCAATACCATCTTGAATATTATCAAATGCGTCATAGCCCCAAGTATGACCACCACAAGAACCGGGAGTATAATCATCATCGACATATACTGTATTTGGACAATCGCAATATCCATGTCCAGCTAAACCAGCATAATAATTACTTGAAATTTCTGAAGGAGATAATGCTCTGTTGTAGATTGCTACTTCATCTATTTCTCCCTCGAAGAAAGAACTACCAGCTGAATATCTCCCAATATTAACACCATAATTCCATCCACTGTAACCAAGACCTCCAGAATATAGACCTGTATCTCCTGTGCAAACCTGTTCAGTTCCATTTATAAATAATCGCATGTAATTACCGTCCCAGGTTGCTGTTATTAAATACCATTGATTGAAATGAACTGATGTGGTTGTGGTAATTGCTTTATTTGTAAGTTGAATATCTGCAACAAAAGCAATCTTGCCGTTAGCATGAATCTTCAACCCATATGAATAATATCTACCCTGACCACCACTTTCAGCATATGCTTTGGAGAGTATATTATCATGATTCTGGGCTGTTATTGGTTTTATCCAAGCCAATAAACTAATGTATTGTGGTCTAAGTGAAGTTGTTTCTGGAGATTCTACATAATCACCAACACCATCAAAATCATAAGCAGTTCCAACCTGTCCGGGTTGATTAATTGTCGCACCATTATTAGTTCCATCATTAGAACCATAACAATCAACAACAGGACCCGCAGTTGTTTCATCCATTTTCCAATAACTTACCATTCCATCTGGACAATCATCTGGACAGTCAGCACTCACAGTTGGTAAAACTGCCAATCCAGTCATACACATTATTGTTACTGTCGAAAGAATAATCAGCCTTTTAAAATTTTTATTTTTTATTTTCATTTTCTTCTCCTCCTTGTTCTGCTCCGCCCATTCAAAAAACAGAATATAATATAATATTAATATATCAATTATAATAATATAAGTTTTTCGCCCTGAAATAAATGTAACAAATGTAACAAAAGTATTGTTGCCGAGCCAAGATTAAAAAAAGAAGGGGAAAAGAAAATTCTTTATTAAATCGAGATAATCCTATCTGGCGTATCACTCATGTCTGGCGGTATTTCTCCAAGCCCATATACTGAATTTGTTGTTTCACAATAATAGTACCTTTTTCCACCTTTATCTTCTACATATTCCCCATGATCTCCATCTATATGTATCCCTACTGCAAGATGGCCTATGTCATCCTCTAAAACATAGAACAACAATGCTGTATCATAGTCTAGTGCATCCATTATTGATGCAAAAAGAACAGATGAGTCCTCACAATCACCCTTCTTATCGACTAAAGTCTCCACGGGATATCTCCAGTATTCGACTTGACCTTTGGTACTATTATCTGATGCATAGATTACATTTTTTTGAACAAATTTAAGTATGAAGTTTATGGTATCAACCTGACCATAATTTTCTCCCTCTGCAAACAATTTTAGTTTACTTGCAACATCTTGTACCACCCGATCGTCTGATGTTACAAAATTAACCATTGCGTAATTGCCAAAACTCTGGGGCATTCTATTAACATTGGACTCTGCGTAACTTTTGTAAATATCCACAGGTACTTTCAATGAAAACTCCCAGTATTTTTCATTAAACCTCCAACGATATGTTCTGTCATAGGTTGCCTCAGGGATATCAACCTCTTCTGAAACTGTAACAACATACCATAGTTTACCTTGACTACCCTCTGTTAAATCATTGCTGGAAATTGTGTTTTCTACCTTATCAAATTTCAAAATAAGTGTTTCTTCATTACCTTCACCTATGTCAATGATATCATCTTCCAAAATAAGATCATGATCATACATGACCACTTCGATATCCATATACCGCTCATCTGTTTGATCGGGTATGTCGTAGCTTATGGTATAATCTACATTCTGTTTTTCATTTAGTTTAACCACCCAATTTTTGCCATTATTGTCAATTCTTTCTGGTTCCGTTCCATCGATTTTGATATCAAAATATACCTGAGCCCATCGAAAAAGATCTACTCTACCAGTTACTTCAAATTTCTCTAACGCTATAGTAATGGAAAGATTTACATTATCATTGATATCATAACTACTGGGTATCCCGTCTCCATCTGAGTCCTTATGAGCATCTGGGTCATCAGGGAATTCGTCAATCTCCAAAGGTGGAATACTGGTACTATCACTCTGATTCTTTCCAGGATTCCAACGGTCAGGGTATCCATCGTCATCAGTGTCGACACTGGCGGCAGGATCCAATGGAAATTTATCAATATTGTCCCCAACGCCGTCACCATCTGAATCATTTTGCTCAGAAGGATCTAATGGGAGATCATCATCGGTATCAGGCACACCGTCGTTATCAGAATCAACCACTTTAGAATCATCTGGGCCATTAGTGTTAAGACTAACAAAAACACAAAACGTGGCAATAAGTAGTATCGAAACTACAAGTAATGTTAATATTTTCCTTTCCATTTCTGCTTAATAATAGTGTATTTTTGCATATAAATACCCTTCTAATCACAATAAACATAAAAAACTACTATCTCATGCACGCATAGTACATGTCAAATGATTGCACTGACGAGTCTGAAAAGACGTGGGACGCTATTGCTCAAAGTTTTGATGCGACACGACGTAAACCATGGAAACAATGCATTGACTTTATAGACACATTTACCAAAGAAGATTTAGTTGTCGATGTCTGTTGTGGCAATGGGCGGCATCTTATACCTTGTGCAAAGCATTGTAAAAAAGCCATAGGTGTAGATCTCTCAAGAGAACTCTTGTGTATTGTTCAAAAAAAACTTGATGAAAACAATCTTGATAATACCAACCTTTTACATTCAGACGTTGTACATATACCACTTAAACATGACACAGTAGATGCAGTACTTTATATTGCATCATTACACAATATTAAAGGGAGAGACAGACGTATTCAATCTCTGAGGGAAGTGGGACGAATACTAAAAAACGATGGGAAGGCATTGATTAGTGTATGGTCAAGATGGCAGGATAGATACAGAAAACAGTTTTTTAAAAAGTGGTTCACACAGATGGGGCAAGTGGAGTTTGGAGATATCGATATTTACTGGAGACAACATGGCCTTGACATTCCTCGTTTTTATCATCTATATAGCAAAAGAGAATTCTTAAGTGATCTACGCAAGGCAGATTTAGAAATAATAGACGTTCAGGATGTTAAAATGCATTCGGAAAAACATCCCGATAACTATTTTGCTGTGGTAAAAAAGAAAAAATCCATGGAATAAACCATCGGAATTCACCTGGTTACTCTTATTATACACCTTGGGGTCCTGGCTGCGTCATATAACTACCTAGTATCAAAACAATAATTGCAATGGCTATTGCCCAAATTGCAGATAAAAAACCAAAAGTAGGCAGTATATCAAACTGGAATAAGAAAATTGAAAACTCACCAATAAGAATACTTGCTATACATCCATATTTAGTCGCTCTACGCCAATACAATGCAGCAATTGCTGTAGGACACAAGACAGCAAGACCTGAAAATGTTGTTTTTACTAGTGTCCCCATTATTCCTTCGTTTGGATCGTATCCGCCAATGACAAACCACATGGCAAACAAAGAAAGCACTATAATCAAAATTTTTCCAAATGTTATCTCAGAAATCCGGTGTTTTTTCCGAGGGATATCACGCGAGAGCATTGTCGAAAGCGAAAGAAGTTGAGAATCAGCCGTAGACATAAGAGCTGCTAGAGCACCTACCATGACAAATGCATAAACCAAAGACGGAGCAAATTTTTCTACCATCATCGGAAGCACTTTATCTTCTTGTCCAGGAAGTACTGTCAAACCTGCTCCATGTGCCCATATGCCGATCAAAACCGGAAAAAGAAACAAAAAAGATACAACGATAGGATATAGAATCATAGAATGTTTCAACGACTTTTGATCTTTCGCAGTGTAAAATCGTGAGAAGATTTGAGGAAACATCGGATCAGCAAATATCCACAGAATCATAAACGAGAACCAAATCTGTGGCAGGAAATAGTCATTGCCTCCTGGGCGGGTAAACAAATCAGGATTGGCACTGTATGCTAAAGCATTGGCATTTTCAAATCCCCCCAGATTCACTGCTATGAATATTACTGCAACAGTCATGGCTATTATCATTATTACACCTTGGATTACATCTGTCCAACCAGATCCTCTCATCCCTCCAGACAATACATAAACCATTATCACAATCATAGTGATTATTGCACCTATCTGCCAGCCAATACTGCCAGTTACATATTCAATAAGAATTCCTGCCCCAATTGCTTGAACAGCAAGATATGGAATAGTAAATACTACCATTACTCCCATAAATAGCAATCTTAGACTAGTGCTGTTAAATCTATCTCCAATAAGTTCGGGGGGTGTGATATATCTCTTTTCCTTGCCCAATTTCCAGACTTTTCGTCCTATGACATAGAACATGATGGCCATTATTGCTGTCCCAAAACCCATTATTCCATACTGGCCAAAACCACTCTTGTATGCATTTCCAGCAAATCCAAGGAATGTAAATGCAGAGAAATTTGTTGCAGCCAGTGTAAAAAACAACAGAACTGGACCAAATGTTCTGTTTGCTAAAAAGTAATCTTCAGGTGTCTTCTTTGTTTTCTTATGTGCAACTACACCCAAAATAATGAGAAAGATAAAATAAAGTACAATCAAAACTAGAAATGTCATTTGTCATCCCTCCAAGCAAATCTTGAAAATGCATAGAACGCAAGAGAAACAGATAATGTTAAAACTAACAGGTATATGACCCAAAATGGAAGGCCAAGTATAAATGGTTTAGATTGTCCCCAGTTCCAGAAATCCAGAGATAATAAAAACAATCCAACAAACAGTAGATACCATAAGACATTGCTTTTTTTTGGAAGCCAGAATGGCAGATTCTTCAAAGTTTTTCCTCCTTTTAAATCTACCTTTTCCTGGTTTTTTCGGCTGGAAACGGTAAAAACAATGCCACTTTAATATCTCAGCTCATGGGGATATTAAATCTAGGTAATAAATGTTTACTATTTTTCTAAAAAAATTATGAATGTTGTTATGTCTCTACGTCATCGAAATCAAATAAAAAATTACTGAGTTCACCAATTTGTTCAGGAAGAATCTTTTCGACCCTCATATTTTGATAAGGTATGTTCTCAATCTCTACTCCATATACTTCACGTATCGTAGTTTTTATCCTCTTTCGCCTGTGATTAAACAACTCTCGCGTAAGATCAAAAAAGAATGTTTCATCTAAAACAGAAAAAGGAGGAGACGCTCTAGGGAACAATCTAATAATACATGAATCAACCTTTGGTTGAGGATAAAAACATGTTTTAGGAATTGTTTCCATAATCTCGCATAGTGATTTATAATAAACACCAACAGATAATCGAGAATAATCCTTGCTACCCGGTTTTGCAACCATACGTTCTGCAAATTCCTTCTGATAAATTAATACTGCTAAGGTAAAATCACAGTCTAGAAGCTTGAAAGTGATCGGTGACGATATGTGGTATGGTAAATTCGAAACAATCTTGTTGAATTTTGGAAGAATTTTAAAATCAACCTTTAAAGCATCACCACTAATCAATAATATATTATCAGGTAAACTCCCCTTGAGCTCACGGACAAGATTTTCATCTATCTCTATTGCTATTACCTTCCGTGCCTTCTCAGCTAGCAATTTTGTAATAATGCCCTTTCCAGGTCCTATTTCGAGAACAACGTCATCCTTTTTTATATTGGCATATTCTAATTCTCTCTTTGCTACCCTTCTATCAATTAAAAAATTCTGACCAATTTTTCTTTTTGTCATATTTAGATCAATAATGACTCTTTGAAACAGGAGGCCGCGTGAAAATACGATACTTTTGGTTAGGATCCGTAAGTTCTAATTCAATCCGTTTGGCAATAAGTTTATCAGGTGCTCTCAAGAAATCTATGCGGTTACACATCTCCTCAAAGGCAGTAAAAGGCTTTTTTCTACGTTCATCCAGTATGTCGTGCATCATTTTTTTACCAAGTCCAGGTAAAAGCTCCAGAACATGGAAACGAGTAGAAATAGCAGGTGATTCGTTAAAGAATTTTATAAAACGATCCATCTTATCGTGCACCATATCTAAGATAACATAAGGCATTTCTCCATGGGCTGTTGCCGTTAAATCTTCGTAGTTAACTCTACCTTTAATCTTAGTTATCTTCTTTCTTTTATTTGAGTCCTTGCCGACATATATTCTATCGCCTATATTAAAAGACATGTCGTTTTTTGGTACTAACTCAAGTAATGTAAACTGATTTTCACCTATGCCATAAACAGTAGGATGCTTTTTGTGGAGGGATAGATCTCCTCTTCCTTTTGGCAAATAATCCAAAACATATACATAGTCCTCCACAATTAAACCTCCTGTTTATTCGATATAGTATTTACCTACTATTTCTAAAATCTTTTTTATATCGTCCTCACTCAGTGTAATCCTTTCCTTAGCAAAAATAGTTTTTATATCATCTTTAGTGTTTGGAAGTAAATCAGCTATCTTATATGCATGAACCCGCTCCAAAAATTCTAACTTCATCAACTCTTTTATCATGTCGTTTGTCTTTTTAACGGGTAATTTTGCAAACTTTTGAGCATGTTCCAACGCAATTCTCTGTTCATACAACATCTCTTCTCGTTCCTTGCTAAATTTATTTAGAATATTTTTAACCTCGGAAAGTGAAACAGGTCTAGCCTTATCATCGCTTGATGTCACTGTTGCACTCTCCGTAGATGATCGGATCTAATAATCAATGTTTTATGTTTTTTACCTACATCAATGCCAACTAGATATGAATCTCCTTGCATTCCCTCTACCTTTCCAGTATATCCATGGAAGCGAATATGTGGCATACCTTTATGCACTGAGGAATCAATGACAATATTTACAGAGTCTCCTTCCTCAAATTGCTGTAATGCTCTTGTAATAGAGGAAAGTCCCCTATCTCTTGGTTTCTTCCTTAGTATGTTTCTACTTTTACTTCTTATGCCCTTTGACCGTTTTACCAATTTTATTCCCCCTTGATTTCTATTACGTCCAATTCCGCTACCTTACAGGGAACACCTATCATTTCACTTATACTTGGTCTAGTTCTTCCGTCATCGCCGGAGATCAGCTCCTTTATATACGTCCCAGACTCTGCTTCTATGGTCAATGTTGCCATAGTACCATCTATCAACTCTATATTGCAGTTATGTATCTTCTTCTCTCTAATCATATTAGCTCTTCTACGAGCCACTCTTGACGGTGTAAACTGACTTATTGTTTTATCCTGTAATGCCTGAGCTACCTTTTTAAGCTTTTCTTTATTTATAACTTTTTCCCCAATTAAGACAACGCGGTATGTTTTCCTGAAATCGGCAGCCTTAATCCTAGCTATTTCATCCCTATCAGAAAAACGCAAGTTAGTCACTTTGATCTTACCTTTACCATGGATGTTAATCTTACGTTCCAATTGAGACAAATTCAGATTTCTAACCTTTGGGTCTTTTATCTCTAAAACAAAAGGCCGCCCATTCCCAAGCATGAGGGCATCGATATCCTCTCTACCACACCCATGAAATGATTCGTCAGAACCTCCTGTTTTTTCTAAAGTTTTTTTCGCAACTAACTCTTCAACGCTTGTTTCATACATCTTACCCGTATAATCACACTTTCTGCATCCTTTTCCACGACAAATTCTACAAAACCATCTAGTCTGTGGTATATCTCTCCTATATTTATTGTACCGTCCATAAATAAAAAGTGATTTAATCTGAAGATTTACAACATCAAACGATGTGTCAATAACTGCCATTATAATCGGCTTTTCAAAATTCACCTCTTTGCCAAGTTTCTCTTCGAGAATTTTACCAATTCCTCTTTTCAACTCCGTTTTAATGGATTCTGCATATTCAGATCCAGTAAAATCCAATAATTCTTGTTCTTTATCAAGAATATCATCATCTATTTTGGTTCCAATCAGGAATGTTTCGAACTCGTACTCTTCTAATGATTCTGAAATCAGATCTGCAAAATGTTGTATCTCGCCAATCAACCCTGAGCAAAGCCAGCAGTTATCTACCTCGACTGTTTCATATTGTTTCAGATGTTTTCTTAGTTGATTTCCACGTTCTTTGTTCGTTACTCCTTTGCTAATTTTTGCAAAAAGTCGCCCTAGACAATGATCGCATAGTTTGTATTTTGACAGAGATTTTTCTGCAATTTCAATGAGTTCTTTGTCTTTCAGGCTATTTGTCATTTGACGGGCCTAATGACCGGCAGTATTTTAATTATTTGTATGGGGAAATGAGGGGGATGTGTACTAAACGGATCACGATAAAAGTCAATACTAAGTATTGAATCATCCATTAAGTAACCAAGTAGTCGCCTAAATTTTGCATCCTCTCTATTTTGCCCAATAGAAAAGAGTTGTAAGTAATAAAATAGTATCGTTATTCGTTCTGCTCTACAATAATATAAAAAAACAATAATAGTGCATCTACATTCTTGATAATCTCATTTGCACCGGATGCATTTGCTCGTATCAAAATTTGAATTTTTCCGATCCCGCCGATTAATTTTGAAACTGCAGTCATTGATTCACCTGATTTTAAAAGTATATCTGAATCTGATGTTTTACGACTACTTGGTGCTAGAAAACCACCGTCAATGGTAAGATTCCAATTCAAATCGGTTGCATCAGCATCGCCTGTGTTTTTTATCTCAATACGAAGAGTGAACAAACCACCTGAAACTCTACATATCTCAATTTCAGGATTTCCAGTTGCCATCACAGGTAAAATAGGAAAAATAAACAAAATACAAAGAAAGATACATATAATCTTTTTTGACATATCGAATTTTCCTCCATAGTTCCTAATGCATATCACATACTTAACTTTTTATGCATATGTTTTGATAAAATAATGATTTTTTATAAATATTAGTTACCACCTCTTTTTCAACACCGCTCACCTCTTGAAATCTGTCATTCTATTTTTACCAAAATTAGCCTGAAGTAAACAAAGTTTTTTAAGTCAAATGAGATTCCACCCCAATGATTTAGGTCTTTACATAGTGAAATATAAATGACCGAGTCAGCTATCGAAGAGGCAATTAAAAAATTGCCGTAATAATTAGGCAATAGTACAAAAGATAAAATCTTGGGAGGTAGAATATATGGTTGAAGTTTCCCCATTTAAAGGCATCACGTATAACAAAGAAAAAATAAGTAAACTAGATGATGTAACGTCTCCACCTTATGACATTATATCTTCAGATATGCAGACAGAACTTTATGAAAAAAATCCGTATAATTTTGTAAGACTTATACTTGGAAAACAAGACCCAGATGACACTAAACAAAATAATCGGTATACGAGGGCAAAAAAACAGTTTGATTCATGGATGAAAGAATCGATCTTGACTGGATCGGATAAAACAGCTATTTTTCCATATAAAATTGAATATAATGTCAAGAACCAATCAAAGACAATGAACGGATTTTTTGTCCTATTAAAACTAGATCCAGAATATAAACAGGTAAAAGCACATGAAAGAACGTTGTCTAAGCCAAAGGCAGACAGATTGAATCTTATGCGTGCTTGTAATGCAAATCTTGAACCAATTGAACTGTTATACATCGATGAAAAAGATATAATAAGGAAGAAAATAGATGAATCTCTTGGTACGCCCATTATAGATGTGAAAGGATACGACGATTTTACCCACAGATTATGGAAGCTAGAAGATGAAGATATTACCTCCCTAATTGCAGGCGAGCTTAAAGATAAAATTTTGTTTATTGCTGATGGTCACCATAGATATCAAACCGCAATTAATTATGCTGATGAAATGGAAAAGAAAACAGAAAATCACAATGATGATGCACCATTCAACTACCGGATGGTCATCCTTGCAAACATATTTGATGAGGGTTTATCTATTCTTCCAACTCATAGGCTAATCAAAATGTCAAATATTGATTTAGAAAATCTTGTAGAAAAACTAGGGAAGTATTTTACTGTTCAAGAAAAAAAGGTTGATGATTCAAATAAAGACTATGAATCACTGGGAAAAAGAATTAAAGATGAACTAGCAACAGAGAAAGAACACAAATTTGCAATGTATCTAAAGGGCAAATATTATATCTTAACATTGAAAGATGAAAAATTAATGGACAAGTTTGCAGGTGACCGCTCAAAGACCTGGAGAACACTGGACGTTTCAATTTTACACAAGATTATACTTGAACATCTATTAGGGATAAATGAAGATAATCTAGAGGATCATGTGAAATACACTCGGGTTGATGAGGAGGCAATACAATTTGTTGAGGAAGGAGATTATGATCTCTCCTTTTTGATAAATGCCACAAAGATAGAGGAATTAAAAACAATAGCTGAGGCAGGTGAACACATGCCTCAGAAATCCACTTATTTCCTGCCTAAAATGTTGTCAGGCCTTGTTATGTATAAAATGGACATGTAGTAGGGTATCATATTGCACCAGTTACTTTAATAAACAAACATACATTCCGTCACCGATTATGTCTTTGATGGAAGGTCTGTTGGTTTTTTTTGCTATACTTTCTGCATATTTCCTTATAGTAATGTTTCTCCATAAAAAGGGCATTTTGGAAAAATATAATATTTCCCTTTATGGTCCAGCATTATTACTACGTACCGCGAAGGGCAGGAATTTTCTTAAAAAAATTGCAGATAGAAAGAGATTCTGGAAAGCTTTTGGAAGTTTTGGCATTGTTTTTTGCTTTATCATGATGGTTCTAATGGTTCTAGTACTTGCTCTGCAAGCATGGACAGTGTTGGGTTTTACTCCTGAACAAAAGGAGGCATTACCTGGCATCGAATTTGGTTTAGTACTTCCGGGTATTAATCCCATACTTCCCCTTGAATATCTTGTATACATACTTCTGGCATTAGTTGTTGCGGTCATTGTACATGAATTTTCCCATGGTATTCTTACGTTTGCAAGTAACCTAAAGGTTAAATCATTAGGTATCCTCTATCTTATCATACCGTTAGGAGCATTTTGTGAACCAGATGAGGAACAACTGCGAAACACGAAAACATCAAATCGTATGCGTGTTTATGCTGCAGGACCAACATCAAATTTTACTGTTGTTTTGATAAGCATTTTGCTTTTTTCATTTGTCTTTATGCCTGCAGTTCAACATGCTGCAGATGGCATTGGCATTATTTCAATTGGTGAAGATACCCCTGCTGAGGAACTGGGTCTTCAACCTGGTATGATAATAACTCATATCAATGACACAAAAATCGATACATTCTATGATTTTTTTATAGTGATGAACAACACTCAGGCAAATCAGACTGTAAACATATCGTATGTTGGGCAGGATGCTTATATCAAAAGTGTTGTTATATCGGATAAATATTACGAATATGAAAAAAGAAAACCT
>JAUWWG010000028.1 GCA_030616985.1 Thermoplasmatota archaeon | reverse complement strand
TCGCTCATTTATTGTTCTCCTTCCTCCCGCATGATGGTAAGCATTCTTGCAATAGATGTCCGTATCTGCCTAATTTTACCAGGAGATGGGGGTGATCCACCCATTGCAGCTATCCCTCTTTCATGCATAAGTTCTCTTTTCAATTCCTGAAGTTTTTCACGTCTTTCTTCGGGAGTAAATCCTCTAATCTCTTTAGCCTTAATAGCCATCTATGCAACCTCTTCGAGTAATTTCTTTAAATTCTTTACAATAGTTTCAGCCGTCTTTCTACCAATTCCATTTATAGCTGATAGGCCATCAACATCCATTTCATATAGCTCTTCAAGTGTTTTGATTCCTGCTTTTTTAAACTTTTTAACGATGGATGGGCCAACACCCTGCATTTCAGCAAGTTTTTTGATATCAGTCTTTTTCTCTTTTTTTGATTCCTGTTTATCTTCTGTTTTCTTTGTTTCCTTAGTTTCTTCCTTTTCTTTCTCTTTTTCTTTTTCAGGAATTTTTATTGTTATTTCATCGGGTAATTTTGCATCGGGCCTCATAATTCCAACTTTGACGCCAAGTACACCTGCTTTTAATTTTGCAATGGCAAATCCTCGGTCCATAACTTCTTTTGCAGTTTCACCGCAGTATTTGACGTGCCCTTGTGTGAACTTCTCAGTTCTGTGTCTTGCACCAGTAAGTTTTCCTGCTATTATTATTTGGCATCCCTTCGCTCCTGACATCATGATTCTTCTAATTGTGGAATGTCCAGCACGTCTGAAATGCCAACCCCTCTCAAGAGCCTCTGCAAGTTTTTCCGCCATTATTTGTGCATTTAATGAAGCCCTGCTTCCCGCTTCTTGAATCTCTATTTGGGGATTTTCTACATTGAATTTATCTCTGATCTCTGTTGTTATTTCCTTAATTTTACTTCCGCCTTTACCTATTACCATACCTGGTCGTTCTACCAATATGTTTATCCTTGTTCCCATAGGCGTTCTTTGGATGCTCATTCCACCAAATCCTGCCCCCTCTATTTTTTTAATTAGAAACTCTTTGATTAGTATTCTGTTTGTGTTCTCTCTTATGAATTTACGTTCGCCCGCCATTACTCTACCTCTTCAATGATTATTTCTATATTGGTTGTCTTTTTATTTTTGTCAGTAGCTCTACCCTGGGCTCTAGGCATAATACCTTTTAGTATCCTACCACCATATGCGGATATATGTGAGATTTTCATGTTTTCCACATCAAATCCTTTGTATTCTGCGTTATTTTCTGCATTTACTACTGTTTTTAACATATATCGAGCTGCCTTTTGCGGGAAACTACCTGGACCTATACCTTTTTGGTGGGCTCTTTTCCTATTGTGAAACACAGCTGGAAGAGGTCGTTTCATGGATATGATTTCTTCAAGGTATTTCCTTGCATCCTCCGTTTTCATGCCTCTTATGGCATGGGCTAGATTTATAGAGTCCTTTAGGGAGCAGTGAAGCTCATATCCGTATGCTTTTGCGGCTTTATCTGGATCTACATCAGTTGAATATCTTTGCATTTTTCATCACTTCAAAGGCATAAATTTAGACGATCTGGTGGCACCTACTCCTGGTCCAGTATGCTTTACTTTCTTACGTGTTAGTGAAAACTCACCTAAATAATGTCCCACCATGTGCGGATCTATATCCACTCTTTGGAATTCATTACCATTGTAAACATCAATTTTATGACCTATAAAACTGGGTAGTATTACCATATCTCTATAGTGGGTTCTAATAATGTCACCCTTTTCTGCTTTTTCAACATCGTTGAGTAATTTCTCTTGCCCTTTGGTTAAACCCCTCTTCAATGCCCTTCGTGCTCTAGATGGAATTAACGGCAATAATTCATCCATTGGGAGTTTTTGCATTTCCTCTATTGTTAATCCATGGAATTTGAACTCAGTCTTACGCACCTCTATTTTCTTCCGTCTTTGTTTCCTCCTGGTTCTTGCCGCGCTTTTAAAACCTTTCTTTGTTGCCATATCTATCTACTTCCTCCCAGTTCGTTTTGCAGCTATACTTCCAACCTTTCTACCTGGTGGTGCACCTCGGCTGACGGTATATGGTTTACCAACATGTTGATGACCTCCACCACCATGAGGGTGAGCAACAGCACACATTGCTACTCCTCTAACAATGGGGTATTGTTTCCCTCTTGTCCTATACGCATGATGTTTTTTGCCCGCTTTAAGGAAAGGTTTGTCCTTTCTCCCTCCGCCAGCTACTACGCCAATAGTTGCTCTACATTCCGAATTTAATGTTTTAAATTGACCTGAAGGGAGTCGTATGACTGTCTTTTTTGAATCACGAGATACTATTGTTGCGTTGCTTCCACCAGCACGTACAAGTTTTCCACCATCTCCTGGAGATAACTCTATATTATAAACTGGAATTCCCTCAGAGATTTTACCAATAGGTAGAACATTACCTACCTTTACTTCACGTCTATTGTTTGTAAATTTTACTTTATCTCCTACTCCAATTCCTTCTGGAGCTAGAGTCAATATTTTTTTGTTATTGTCTAATCTAATGCTTGCTAAAGGAGCTGTATGGCCAGGATCATGAATTATATCCTCAACTATCCCCACATGCTTGTTTTTATCTTGACCGTATTTAATTTCGCCTCTAAATCTGTGAGATGGGGCGTTGAATCTCCCTTTTGTCCTTCCTCTCCTTTGTTGTATTAATCTCTTACCCATATTTTTACCCCTAGAATATTCCAATTCTCATGCCAATATCTTCAGCTTTGAACTCGGGCATAAATGTAACAATGGCATGTTTACCTTTTTTTGTTATTCTGGTGTTAACATCTTTAACTTTAACTTCAAACATTTTTTCTACAGCTTTTTTTATCTGCTGTTTATTTGCTCTTCTTCTAACTACAAGTTCTAGTGCATTGTCTTTTTCCATCATGTTCATAGTTTTCTCTGTAACATAAGGATGATATATTATGTCATAGGGGTCCATTATTTACCACCCCTAATTTGCATTAATGCGGATTTTGTAAATATTGTAAGTCTTCCTGCATCTCCACCAGGTGCAAGATATTCTATATTTATTTGATCTGGCTTAACAACATCAACGCCGGTTAGATTACCTGAGCTTTTTTGGATGTTTTCCTTTGTAGAAACGATTAGTATAGATTTTGGAATTTTGTATTTCCTGCCTCTCATTTTTCCTCTTCCCGCACGTATGTGCTTTCCATTTGCAGCTCGAAGAACGTCATCGTAAATCCCAATCTTTTCAAAGATCTCGATTACCTCCTTTGTCTTTTTAGTTTTCTCAAATTTGTCATCTATTATAATAGGTAATGTTATTTTATCATCAAATTTGTGTCCTCTGTTTGATACAATCTTTTTATCTGCTGTTGCAGCTAATGCAGAGTTTATGGATTGGAGCCGTTCTTTTTTGTTTATTTTTTCTTTCCAGTTTCTCTCAGCTTTTGGGGGATGTGCTCTTCTACCACCCACAACACACGGTGCTAATGCTGCTGTTCTACCTTGTGTAAGTCTTGGAACACGGGATGAACCTCGCCCTTTACCGACAGATGCTGTGGCGTGCTTCGTACCAGCATAAGGATCAGCGCCGTAGGACTGTCTTTTGTTGGAATGAAGAACATTGAATGCTTTTCGTATCATATCTGGTCGATACGCCGTGTCAAAAACCTCTGGTAAATCGATTTTTTCTGTTGATACTCCGTCAATTCCATAAACGTTCACCTTAGTCATGATTTTACACTCCTTGTTTACTTGTAGTAGATATGTAAGTCACTTCTGGTTTCTCAATTTTAACGCCACGTTGATAACGTATTGCATCTCTCATGCTTATTAATCGTTTTACAGGACCTGGAATTGATCCATGAAGTAGAATATATGAATTTCTTACAACACCATAATGTGGAAAACCACCTGCAGGAGTTATGTCTTCTCCATTGTCTCCAATCTTCAAGACACGCTTGTTATACTCAGTTCTCTGATGATATCCCATTTGTCCAGCTTGAGGAACTGTTGCTTGTACCCAGTTTGGATGCCATGACCCTGCAGTACCTATCATTCTACGGTGCTTTGAATTTTTATGTGTTAAAAGTTTAACACCCCATCTTTTGACGACACCCTGAAAACCTTTACCTTTGGTAACGGCAAGAATGTCAAGCATGTCTCCCTCTGCTAAAGTGTCATTTATTTTCAATTCTTTTCCAAGAATTTCCTTTGCATATTTTATCTGATCTTCGATACTTCCGCCGCTTATTCTCATCTCTCGTATTTCGGGAGTTTTCTTTGGTATGCCTGTAACGAGTTTTGGTTGAGTATATACTAAAACACGTATTTCATCAGCATCCTTAGTAAAATCCCAGTTTTTCTTTTTCTTATTCTTGGCTAAAGGAAGTCTTTTTGATAACTCAGAGTCTAACTTATCTGCCCAGATTTCACCTGTTGTTTGTAGTCCATGAATTATTTTTTTGTAGGCTCTGACTGCTGCTATCTTTATTGGCGGGGTTTCAACTACTGAAACGGGCATTACTACCTCTCTCCCAGATGTGGTGGAGGTTGGTCTGTAATCGACAACAAAAGCATGGGTCATACCTGCCTTGTAGCCTAAAAAACCCTGGATTTTCGGTTTGTCTCTTCCCTCTGGCCAACTCTTTATATGTGGTGTTTCAGCTCTGGCTCTCTTCCGTGGCGAATAGCCCATTGATCCTCTTCTTGGACGATGTCTCTCAGACATAACATACCCTCTATATCATTTTGCTAATGTAAGTGCTTGTAATTTATATGTATCTAAACCGTGACATTTCACAAACCGCCAAAAACATTAGTTGGGCTGTTTGATATCGGGATTCTTGTAGAATTGCCCGATGAATGTCTGGTATAGATAGGGAATAAGGCATTATGGAAATGATATATAAATGTTGTGTGTTCTGTTTTTACCAAAGGGGCACATGCTTTATACTATAGTCCAAAATATATTTTCAAGTGATAAAGCACCTCTGGAAATTTTTCAAAAAACTTAGAGAACAGTGAGCTGATTGTTTGTCTGTTCTTAAGTGTTGCAAGATATAGAAAGGAACTGTATATAAATGTTTATTGAAATATATTGCATTGTAGATTATATTTCAAACCTCAAAATATTTTTGGTATAATTCTCCAAGGTACTTTTTCCATGAACTTTTTATAATCTTCGCCATACTGCTTTGTCAATAATTTCTCTTCGTCAAGTATGCTCCATATCATGATAGGTATTGCGATAACTGCAATTGCTATTGCGAAAAGAGAATAGAAGAAAAATGCTAATCCAAAACCGACTATCAGTAGAGATGTATAGTGGGGATGTCTAATGTATTGAAATATTCCACCAGTGACAAGTTGTCCTTTGTATGTTTTATGCCAGAATATCTCCCATTTAAAATAGACAAAGGTTCCAAGAAGAAAAACAACCATTCCAGTAATAATTGTTACAATTTTATTTGCAGGTATTTCCCAGACACCGAATATTGCTGTTAGTGGTCCGATCATTATGATAAGTAATAGTGGTGCATAGTGAACGATAAAAAGTGCTCGTAGCTTTTTAGGGGGCCTATATTTCAACATCTCTGCCGGTTCTTTAAATGAATCTTATACCGCCTTCTCCTATCTCGATATCCTGCGGCCTAAGTGTGTGTTTTGTGTTCCTCATTTTCATCACTGAGAATTTTCTCCTGTCCATGGGAGGATCAAAATTGAGAGTTATGACTCCATCTGCTAAGAACTCAGAGATACCGTCCCTGGAAAGAAGGGAAGAACCCATGGGTAATTCTGACGTCACTATTGAAGTTGTTTCTGCCGTTTCTAAAGCATCCATTATGAATCGCAAGTGCAGTCTTCTAACTGGTAGAGTAGTATTGGTGGGAATTTCTTCAGAATTGATTATACTAATATCAAAATTGTTTTCCGTGCCCTTTGCATATATGGGCATTTCAGATAATGGTGTGATGGAATCTAATACAACCCGATCGTATTCTCCGGATAGAATTTCATTGGTCATGCTTTCGTAGACAAGTTTTTTGTTTACGTTCAAGAATAGGAATTTTGCAAGTTTCTTTTCCATGGCCGGTTGAAACTCAAAACCAAGTTTTTTTGCTTGAGTTAAAAGGCCATTGACTTTCTTATCTAATGTTAAAAACAGGCATTTCTCCCCTTTTTTTACTCCCTCATATAGAAACTGGAAACAAAAAATACTTTTGCCACTTCCAGGTGGACCAGAAACTAGAGTGATGGATTTCCCTGGCAACCCTCCGTCAATTATGCCGTCTAGACCATCAATACCTGTTCTTACACGATTTATTACATTCTCTTGTTTAAAGTACATCTCCTCTGACATCAAATCCCAATGTGATATGCAACTGCCAATATATTATTTTATCCGTTCTTTTTGTCGGGTTTGCTAACTATATATTTTGATTTTCTTTGTTAAAATACTGAGGTTATAACACATGCTTGATATAGTTTTCTGAAAACATATAGAAATATTTATATAGTTTGTAAAATAAAAGTAATATCACATAAAAATTGTATCGGATGTGGACATGACAACGAAAAGCGTTAATATCTGGATATGGTTGCAAAACGGCAAAATAATCAAAGCTATCTCCAGTGTAGACGACGGAACAATAAAAATATATGATGAGAACGACAATCTGATACTGAAGCGGATAGGACTTACTAAATTTCAAGTGAAAAAAATTGAAAACAATATATTAAAATATGGTGCAAAAAGACTCAACCAACATGCAGAGCCGTTCAGATTCCTGTAAACAATCGTGCAACTTTAAGGAGTAATGACGACACGTTTATCTGGATACACTTTTATCCCATTCTCTGTAATCTCCATCAACACTATTTTCTTTTCATGTTTGCAATATCTCATCTTTAGAACTTCAATGGCATTCTCACGGATATCCTTTTTTTGGATGTTATATAGAACGACTATTCCGTCAGCTAAAAACTCCTCAATCCCCGTATCACTAAATCTCGTCGGCATTGGATCCGTTTCGGTAATTAGAAACGAAGTAGCACCAGTCTCCTCAAAAAAACCGAACAATTGTTGAAGATAGGCCCTATAATTCTTATCTTTAGTGATAGATACAGAAATAATGGCGCTCAAAGAATCAACAACAATAACCTCGGGATGAAAACCTCCAGGTATGACAAGCGGTTTTATCTTATATGAAACTTCGGTGGCAGAACCTGAGCCGCCTAGTGAACCAAACTTCATTCTCAAAATATCAAGGGGGTTGATCTTTTGAATCAGAAAACTACCTTCCTCGATGAATTTAGTTACATTCCACCCAAATTTCTCCATACTTCTTTGAATGCGTTCTTTACCCTCTTCAAAACTAACATACATACAGTTTTTACCCTTAGAAACGATGTTATAGCATATCTGTCGACAAAGTGTACTTTTACCCGTACCAGGTCCACCAGCCACTAAAACAGAGTTCCCTCGTGGAATCCCTCTTTCCGCAAATAACTCATCAAATCCACTAATGTCTGTTTTAAGCACATTTTCTTTCTTTATATTTGTATTCACATTCCTGTAAAAAATTTCGTTTTCATTCATGATTAAACCGCTCTCTTGTGTTGTATGTATATTCACCTCACGTTTGCTTATAGGGTTCTTCTAAAACACAACTCACGCTCTTATATTCTGTACTCTGTTTCGTATTAACCATATATCCTAGTCAATAAAAAATCTTTCTTATGGTTTTTGCCCATGAAAAGACAAGATTCGTTCTTTACTCTTTAAATGATTACGGTTCCAGGGCCGATCTGAGCTCCTATGTATGTTAATGTGAGTTCTAGGTAAATACTTTTGATACCTGGTGTTATGCTTACGTATTTTTCCGATCCAATGGGGCGTTTTTCAATGATAATATATCCATTTTCAACTTCTTCTTCCAACAATTTATTAAATGATACATTCCACGCGTCCAGATAATCTGTGTAAATCTTTATGAAAGTAGTAGGTCCCCCAGGGATTGGATTTTGATCGGAGTAGTTAGTGCGAATAAAACAGTTTTTATATCCACAAGTCGAGTTTTTACCAGAAACACCATCGATCACCGGAAGATTATAATATATTTTAATTTCGGTGCTTTCATTCTTTATAGTAATACCCGCCTCTATTTTTACCGTTTCTCCATCTGGTTGTTTGACAATAACGCACCCACCCTCAAGTGCATATGTCTGATCAGTAAAATATGAATTATGCGCTTTATATTTGATCGACGTTAAGGAAACATTTAGAGAATCTGTTAGTATATAAGCATCTGTGCGGTCCTTGTCGATTATGTCAAGTTGGCCAAATGCTCTTGCCGTTACAAAATAAGGAAGTTCTCTGCTTCCCAAGATTATTGGAGAGGATATGGGCACATCTTCTTTTACCATTGATTGTAGATCTATTACGGATTTTAAATATGAAAACTGATTTTCTACATCATCCATATGGTCTGATTCTCTTTGTTCCATCATCTGGGGTATGTAAACTAGCTGTATCGTTGAAATTATTATAGAGACAAGAGCCACAAGCAGAAGTGCTTCGATTACACCTGCAACCGCATCTTTCCTTTTAATCAACTTTTTATTTTTCATATCTCCATCCCTCACCTACAAGCTATAATATGTATGTACTAGAACTTATATTTTTGCTTGTTTTTCCGTCTTTTTGACATAGATTTGAAGAATGTAATCCATTTTCTATTTTTGCGCTCCGCAACACCTATTAATGGCGTTGTTGATGGGGGGCTAATAATTGTTGGAGATATAGTTAATATGGCTATGACATTTGCAGAAAAATTACTTGCGGCATATTCTGGAAATAAAAATGTGATTCCTAGTCAAATAGTAACAGTGCATCCAGATCATCTTTTGACCCATGATAATACTGCTGCTATCATCCAGAAGATAAAAAATGAGTTGGAAGAATATGGAGTCTATTCTAAATCCCTATCTATAATTGTTCTTGATCACGTTATTCCAGCAGCATCTGAGAAAACAGCTTCAAATCACAAGAATATAAGGAGTTTTGTCAAATCGCACAATATAAAAAATTTCTTTGATGTTGGTGTCGGCGTATGTCATCAGGTAGTTGTTGAGAAGGGACTTGCATTACCCGGGAAACTACTGCTGGGTAGCGATTCGCACACTTGTTCTTATGGTGCGATTGGTGCTTTTTCATCTGGCATTGATAGAACCGAGGCTGCCTCGCTGATGCTCACAGGTGAGACTTGGTTGAAGGTACCCAAGAGTATAAAAATGACATTTTCTGGAAAACTGCAACAAGGTGTGTTTGCAAAGGATGTGATTCTACATGCTATAGGTGATATTTCTGCATCTGGTGCAAATTATTGCTCTGTAGAGTTTCATGGTGATGTTGAACAATTCTCTATCGATGATCGTTTTACGATAGCAAATATGGGTGTGGAAATGGGTGCAAAAAACACGACATTTCCTGTAGATAAAGTTACAAAAGATTATCTGAATTCAATCGGGATATCCGACGGAGCATATGCTGCTGTTTATCCAGATAAGGATGCGACCTATATGCGGGAGTTGGATTATGATTTGTCTGAAATTATTCCAATGGTGGCATGTCCTCATACAGTTGATAATGTCAAACCTGTAAGTGAAATTGAGGGTTTAGAGATTCAACAATGCCTAATTGGTACCTGTACCAATGGCAGATTATCAGATTTACAAATCGCTGCCGATATTTTAAAAGGAAAAAAGGTAAATCCAAACGTAAGACTACTTATTTTACCTGCATCCAAGAAAATTTATGAAGAAGCGCTGAAACTGGGTATAATTGAAACTCTTGTTAAATCAGGGGGTATATTACTTCCACCTGGCTGTGGGCCATGTCTTGGCGCTCATCAAGGAGTATTGGCACCCGGTGAACGGTGTCTTAGCACTGCTAATAGGAATTTCAAAGGACGTATGGGATGTAAGGATGCAGAGATCTATCTAGCCAGTCCTGCCACAGTTGCAGTCTCGGCGATTCATGGTAAAGTGACAGATCCAATGGGGGAGATGAAAAAATGAAGGTATGGAAATATGGGGACAACATAAACACGGATATGCTGTTCCCTGGGAAATATACATATACATGCAGTACTGCAGAAGAAATCAAGCCTCATCTACTTGAGGATTTGGACCCATCGTTTTCAAAAAATGTTGTCAAGGGAGATATTATTTTTGCGGGAAAAAACTTTGGATGTGGAAGCTCACGTGAACAGCCTGTCGTGGGATTAAAGGCCGTGGGAATCAAGGTAGTGGTGGCAGAAAGCTTTGCACGGATATTCTACCGGTCAGCCATCAACCAGGGACTTATCTTAATTGAATGTCCAGATGCAGTAAAGACTTATTCTGAAGGCGATGATATTAATCTAGATGTGGACAATGGAAAAATAGTGGTCGGTGGTAAAACATTTTCATTTCCAAAGCTACCAAAGGAAATATTGGCGATTCGAGATGCCGGTGGCTTGATTGAGTATACACGTTCAAAACTAAAAGAGAAACGTTAGTTCCCGTGATTGGTCATTCTGTAGAGTTATATATTGGATGTTTCCCCTCTAAGTGTTCTTTTGAGATTTTTTGATATGTTTCTGCATTCAAGCGTGCCATTTCTCTGAATTTTTCATCATGTTTGACGATCTTTCCAGGTACGCCCAATACTAGACTATTCTCAGGGACATCCATATTATTTGTAACAAGTGCGTTGGCACCAATGACTGACCCTTGTCCAAGTTTCGCTCCGTTTAGTATTGTTACATTCATCCCAATAAGACAATCATCCTCAATGATCGCTCCATGTACGATTGCTCCGTGTCCTATTGAAACATCTTTCCCAATTTTTACTTCATGTTCTTTGTCGGTATGTATCACACAGCAATCTTGAACATTGGAGCCGTCCTCTATTTCTATGGTATTTTGATCTCCACGTATTACTGCATTTGGAAATATTCCGCAGTTTTTACCAATTATGACATCTCCAATTATTACTGCAGTTTTTGCAACATAACTTGATTTATCTATTTCTGGTTTCATATTATCATATCCATTCTTCTGATAAATATTCTCGATAGTGAAAGCCATATGGTTGCAACTCCGAAGCAGATATGAGATTTATATAATTTCTTAGCCATAGGCTAAAATGTACTTGGTGTCAATGCAAAAACCATGACCCACATCTAGGCTATATGCCTGTTTTTCACAGCCTCGCCATGTGTAGATTCTCTCATTTCATTGCCGTTCATTTGTGCAACCCCTACCGCACATAATTTATTGTTCTTCAAAACTACTACTTCATCACTTATCCTGATCGATTCATCTGCATCTGTGACTCCCGGGGCAAACACTGATCCCTTCAATGTAAAATCATCATGTATTTTTACCCAGTATTTTCCAGATTCAGCTAGTACTTTTGCGCCATCTATAGTCAGCGAAATTAATCCCCGCTCCTTTGTTATCATTCCAAGTTGTGTGTTGTTGTGCATTATTTTTTGATAGGGATATTTTCCTTGTATTCTACAATCTTTTAGAAGTTCATCGGCTATTTCCTTTCCAAATTGGTAGGATGCAAGTGATTCCATGTCCTCTTTTTTCCTTATAGCAGGTTTTATTTTCGCATATGATTCGGTCGATTTCTTTAAGATATCTGATAGCCGTTCTAGTGATTCATGGGAGGTTGGACCGCTGTCAATCTCCGTGTCTACTGGTTCTTTTACAATTCCTTCTATAATCTCCCTGACGACTCTTGGAAGATGCAAAATAACTTTTTCATAACTGTTACCCGCTAGATATCTTTTCAATAATTTTCGAATCATCTTTTTTTCGTCTTCGTCCCAAAAACCAGTCACTGGGATGTCATATGCAGATGCTGGGTACGTTAATTCCAATTCTCTTGGAACAATTCCAAGTGGGGATGTTATTATTACCTCATGGATAATCTGCGGATTCCTCAAATTATCTAATCTTTCTTTGAATCTCCTGTGGGATTTTGAAAACGAGTATGGTTTTTTTGCAGAACAAGGTAGAAGGAGCAGTATTTTTGTACTCTCTGGTTTTTTGTATCTATCTATGATGCGCTCTTGAAATCGTTTTATCTCTGCTCTATGTAATGCATCTTTTGTTGTGGCAAGTAGTCGATTTTTACGCATTATTGGCGTTCTTTTCTCCACAAAGTCGTAATGATCTTGATCAAGACATCTTAATAATGCTGTTAAATTTGGATCTGTCCTAACTCTAATCTCAACAAGTTCGCGTAAATTTCCACTGCAGATTGCATTTCTTACCTGTTTTATTTCATCTGATAACGCAAAATAGTTATGGCTCAGGATCTGTTGAAAATTCATCTCTGATGGTTTGCCTTCAAATCCGCTACATATTGGGCAACTACAAGGTACTTCCTCTAAATCATTAACGTGATACTTGCCTGTTGAAAAGAGTAAATTCCCCATCCGGGCAGCTAAAATTGCTGAAACAGAATCAAAGAGATCTATGCTTATATATGTTAGTAGGGCAAGACTTGTTGGATCTCCTACACATGGAAGATATATCATTTTCTGATATCCAATTTTTTCTCTTAGTTCTGTGATAAAATCTACAAATTTTGATTGCTGATGAGAAAGCTGAACGGTATTTCCAACAATAAAAAAAGAGGCAGAGTTATTTTCTAATGCATCATTTATAATTCCCTTGTTCCCCGATATAACATAGCAAGTTACTTTCCCTTTTTTATATAATTTCATCGTAGATAAGTGTAGTTCATCTGGTAGATCTTTTGGATAAGTCATGTATCTGGAGATATGTAGTTCATTGTCACCCTCTCCTTTTAAAGGTGAAAATATGCTCTCTATTATTCTTAATGCTGGTTTTTCTGTTTTAATGTCCTGGTTTGTTACAACTAAATCCGCAAAATCTGGAGATTTGAATCTGGAAGTGTTGATGAATAATATATTTGGTGTGACAACTTTTTTATCAGCAATTACAATTTCGCCTAATCGTGCAGGGCCATCTCTTTTTTTCACGCTGAACTGCATTACCATGAGATACATGCCCTTCTTTAAAAAGTATTGGCGTTTGTTATAATGTTTTTGATATTATTCTCTGAAAATCATGCGTCGATTTTTCTGTTTTCTAGTAACTTACCTACTTCATGAGAAATTTCATTATGTTTTTTTGATTTTTGCTTCATCATTCTTTCATTTTGATATTTTGACAGAACATGTTTATATACCATTATTGATAAAGTGTGACACGCTACCAAGTAGCAGGTGATGGAAAATGGATGAAGAATACGAGTCTGCAATAATGGAAATCGATGAAATGCCTATTGGAAATAATGAATGTTATGAATCCTCAAGAAAAAAGATAGATAAAGTATTGAGAGAATTAAAGAGAAAAAGAAAAAATACGAAAGACAAAAGACATACGCCTGGATTAGACACTTAAATGTCTGCTATTATCCTGTTTTGTAGTTTTCACAAAAAGAAATAGAGTTATAAAATATTATTGCATTCAAGTTACTGGAATGGGGTCATAAATGAATGAAAAAGACAAAAAGGAATTTTTAGGTGATTTCAAAAAGGCAGATGGGGAAACAAAACTTGATATGTGGTATTATGCATTGGAACAAGAAGTTTTGTGGGAACAGATGCTTGCTGAAATGTCATTAATAGCAAGGGAGCAGGGCATGGACAAAGAACTAGATAAGATGGTGGAAAAAGAAATGAAAAAAATAAAAAGTGAATGATCGCATCAAGCCACCATATTAAACCTCTTCCACTCTTATTTCATCAGTATTAATCTATATTTATGTCCTCATATAGTGAGTAGTAGCTGATCATTATTGATTGGGTTTAATATATATCATATTTTCTCGTGACATGCAAATAGATAGCACATTTTGGCGAGTCTATAAACATGAAGCACAACCATTGTCAGATTTTTTGAAATGTTGTTTCACTATTGACCATTAATAACCTTCAGAATTTCTTCCCCGTATTTCATTATTCTTGCAGGACCGAGACCATGTATCTCTTCTAGTTCATCGGATTTTAGCGGCATTTTCTGTGCAATATCTATCAGTGTACGATTAGGCATTATAATATAAGCTGGAACGTCTTGTTCCTTGCTTAGATGCCGCCTCCATTCTTTAAGTCTCGTAGTCACATCTTTTGATAGATCCATGCTGGTTTCAACATTATCTTTTTGCTGTAATGTTATTTCTTTTTCTTCTATCATCTTTTTCATGTTTTTTGATATGAAATAGGTTGATTTGTTTCCTGAGTATGTTAGATACAGACTGTTTTTTGCCCTGCTCATCGCAACATAAAACAGCCTTCTTTCCTCTTCTTCTTTGTCATATTCGTCTACTTTCACCATTTCAATTACCGGATGTTCACTTCCTTTACACGGAAAATTGATGCCATTGCACCCAACGACAAAAACCATTTTCGCCTCCATTCCCTTGATTGCATGTATTGTTGCAAGTGTTACCTCATTTTTTCTTGCTATAACGCTTTTTCTTATTTCATCACTTCTTACAACGTGTTTTATTCCCCGTGCCTTCATTGGCTGCGACAACTCGCTTAATTGTCTATTGGTTCTTGCAAGTACAAAGATTTCATCCCTTGGAATATCAGATTCTACTATTTTTTGTATTACAAATCTAAATTCTTCATCTTCTGATTTGAATTTTAGAAGATTAATATCCTTCTCCCCACCAAGTGACGACTGCAAGTCTACCAGTCGCATATTCTTGATCGAGATGTTTATTAAATCCACTATATGGCTAGTTGAGCGGTAATTCTTTGTAAGTGTAATTATGTCACAATTGGGATACTTTTCCTCAAAATTCAAAATATATCGTATGTCAGACCCCCTCCACCCATATATCGACTGTCTTGGATCACCTACACAAAATAAATTTTCTGGGGAGAGAAGATCAACAAGTTTTATCTGTGTGGAGTTAACATCCTGATACTCATCAATAAGCACATGGTCAAACCTAGGTATTAGCTCTTCGTGTTTTTCAAAAAGACGTAGTGTGTCAAGTAACTGGTCTGCAAAATCCCTAAGGCCATATCTTCGCATATATGCTTTGATATAATTGCAAACTCCTATGACCAGTTTTACACTTTTTTCATGCTTTATACCACTGGTTTCAAAAGATGATTCTAGAATTTTTTTGTTTTTGAATTTGAAGTAATCTCTAATGAAGAAACAGTCATTTCTGAATATGTTTGCCAATTGTTCATCCGTTTTTCCTTTTCTTTGAGCTTCGCTAAAGTACACATCTACTGCCTTATTCATATCCATATTTATTTTGGACAGGGCCTTGTTAATCATCACTATCTTATCTTTATAACTAATAACTCTAACTGGTTTGTCATAGACCAAATGATTATGTTGCCTCAAAATCTTCTCACAGAATGAATTAAATGTTTCAACCATTACTTGATTTAGATGACCTACTTCAGACAGTCTTGCCATCATTTCCTGTCTTGCTTTTCTGGTAAATGTTATTGCTAGTAACTTCCTTGGATCAACAGAATGGTACTTTACCATAAACTCTATTCTCTTCGTAAGCACCGTTGTTTTCCCCGATCCTGCTCCTGCTATGCATAATGCGTGGGTCTTACTGCTAATTATTGATTTCTTTTGTTCATCATTAAACTTTGAAAGAAACTCAGAATAATTCTCAAACAATTTTTTATCTTCTTCTGTTATTTCCGTTTCTGTATCTCTAAAATTAAATGATAACTTTCGTTTGTATAGTGAAGGGTTCTCTATCTCTTTTTTTCCTTTTATACTCAATTCCATCATTTTCCAACGCTTGTTTTTATTTACAGAATTGACTTTGATCATGTCATTCAGAATAAGATTATTTATCATGCTAGTTAACTCGTCTTTCTCATAAGCCAGACTTCCAAAATTTTTCCTGAGATGCAGCTTGTTTCTTACAATAGATTTATTCTTTCTGTCACCTTGTAGAAAATCTATTAATAATTTCTTTCCAACGCCAAAAGGTATCTCATTTAATGCCTTCAGTACAAATAGATAATCTAGATCTTTTCCAACAGCATCCTCGTTTTTTTCCGTCTCGATATCCTTTTCTTTTGCAGGTAAAACCAGTTTCCCGTCTTCGAACCTTGCATGTCTAAGTATTTTGTTTTTACTTTTGGTTTCACTCATGTAACATCAACCATCTGTTTTCGTTATGTTTCTACCCCTTAATATCTAATCTACATGGTCTAAATAAATTCCAATGCATGTTTTTAAAGAAGCAGAATAGGTTCAAACAACTTCTCTTCCGCTTAATAGTAATTTTCCCTTATCTGAAATATGTACTGTTTTTGATTTCCCCTGTTTTTTTATGAAAATCAAACCCCTATCGTCAAGCATGTTCAGCCGCTTGGCAGTCGTCACCTTGGAGATTGAAAATTCTTGACTGATTTTCTTAATTTCTCTTCAGATTGTTTTTTGTCTTTCACTATATCTTCCTTAAGTGTTTATGTACCTTACTTTTGAAGTATAGCGGCTAGTTAGAGAAAGCCACCGATTCTCTTTTACACAATGCGTGTATTCCATAGGGAATCTCAATACTGTTAGTCTCTTTCTTCTCTCTTATACTTTACGCTAAGGAAAATATCGAACGCTTTGAAAAACTAATTGACCAATGAAAAAGGTCATCGTCTGTCAGGAGAATCGAATTGGCTGATATAGTAAAATTCTGAATATATCGGGGTTTTTCAAAGCATTCATGTCTTGAAAAACGTAATTGCAGATGCACAGATGAAAATGAACACATTACAATATATGACAAATAATGCATTAAAATTCATATGGAAAAATTTAAAGTCTTATATTGGATACTGTATTCAAGAGGACAATAATATGAAGAAAATATTATCATTATTCATAGTAGGAACTTTAGTTATAAGTGGACTTGGAGCTGTTGCATTAGACAACGAAAAAGATACATATAAAATTTCAGAATCAATACATTTTTCAGAACCTACAATAAAACAAAACGATAGGTATGCAACCATTAACATCAAAGAGGCGGCTTCTAGCACGATGGAAACTGGAAAACCCGTTTTACCAAAGCATACTATAACATACACGTTCCCATTTGGTACACGCATTACAAATGTCGAAGTATTATTCTCTGAGACAATTGAACAGGAAATCTCCAGACCAATATCGCCTGCACCAGAACCGCAAATAGTTTCTACTACATACAAGTCAAATTCAATAACAATATCCGAGATGATTAAAGCATATTCAGACATCGAAATATATCCTGACTCCAGATACAGTTATAGAACGGGAGCTGGGTTAAAAGACGGTGAGCATGTCATATATCTCACTGTGCATCTTTATCCTGTTCAATATTCTCCATCATCAAATATGATATTTTATTCCGAAAGTGTTACCGTTGATATTATACATATTCCACCTGAGAATCCCATTAACTTCCCAGACGAATATGATTTTCTAATCATAACACCTGCAGATTTTTCTGACGAATTTTATAGCATTGATCCAGAATTTGGCACTTCGTTTATAGATTATAGGAACAGTCAGGGCATTTCAACTAAACTTGTCACTCTTAATGAAATATACAATGGCGATTACTTCCCAGTAGAGGGAAAAGATGATCAAGAGAAAATCAAATATTTCATTAAAAATTCAATAGAAAACTGGGGTATAACATATGTTTTACTCGTTGGTAGTGGACTTGAAGAAAATGAAAAATTTCCAGTGAGATATGCATATATACCTTCTGGGAACTATGAAAAAAAATTCCCAAGTGATATTTACTATGCAGATATATATGATAGTGAATATAATTTCTCAAGTTGGGATGACAATGATAATGGTAAATATGCAGAGTATAGTCAAACTGGTAATGATATGGATGCTGTAGACATGTATCCTGATGTCTATCTTGGTAAACTCCCCTGCAAAGATGTTAATGAGGTCAAAACTATATTGAACAAGATCTTATTTTTCGAGAAGCATAATAAGATGACAAATAAAATCGTGCAAATAGGGGGAGATACCTTTCCAGGAGATCCCGATAATGTTAATGAGGGGGAGTTTGCAAATGGGGAAGTATTAGAGCACCTCCCAGGATATGACACTACACAATTATGGGCATCCAATGAAAAATTGACAAAAAGAAACATTGCAAATGGATTTAATAGTTTTGTAGACTTCGTTGATTTCTCGGGGCATGGTAGCTGGGCTAGCTGGGCTACACATGCACCAAATGATGATGATATTTGGCTTCCATCAAAAAGCATTATCTCACCATATACTGGATGGCTCCATATTGACTATGACATGTATATGGTCAAAGATGTAAAGAAATTATCTGTTGTTGTGTTTAACGCATGTTCCTGCAATAAATATACTGAATCAGCTGATTGTATCGGCTGGAAAACGCTTTATATCGACGGTGGTGGTATTGCGTCATTTGGCGCATCAGGTATAGGTTATGGAAGTTATGGTATCCATGAGACAGAAAGGGTATGGGGATGGATGGAAGTACATATCTTTGATGAATTATATAATACAAAAATACTGGGGCAGGTCTGGAGTAATGCAATAACAGGATATGTAAATAGCCATATGTCCTCAGAAGACTGGGATGATGCAGACTGTAAAACAGTATTAGAAATGGCGATGTTTGGAGATCCTACATTAGCAATAGAAGATGGTGAAGAGCCCAAAATTAAGTCAATTAGTAATCCTTCACTCCATATTTTCTTAGAGCAAATACTATCACGATTTCAATCATTAGAACGATTACTGCAACTTCCTGCTTGGGTTAAATTACTAAGTCGGATATCCAGGTAAAACCTCCCTTTTTTTCTTATTTTTCACTTTTCCATATGTTTTTTCATTAGTGACTTTATCGTACCTGATGTACCCAGGGTTTTTATCTCCACTTCATTGGAATAAATTTTATTTATGGATCTTAAAAGCTTAATCGTATTTTCCTTTTCAATATGATTGCATCTAACTATGCCCTTTCTTCCATCAAATCTAGTCAGATATATACCCAGTTCTTTGCAATCTTTGCTAAAAAGCTGTCTGCATTGTCTTTTGATCTCACCGATTATTTCAAATCTCTTAATATGTTGATCTCCAATTGATGCTTTTATAACAAAGCCAATGTATCTACGTCGCCTACCGTCCTTGATTATATCCTACACCTCAAAAAATATCGTTTTTTATTCTGATTCTATACGAGGTGCAAGTAGATATTTTACATGTCCCTTGCTGTCAGCGATATCAAATTCAACCTTAACAGGATTGTCATTGCCAAGCTGTATTGATATTGGGTCCTCGCCTTTTACAGATTTTATCATATTGCTGAAATAATCTATCGAGAAAAGGCTTTTGCATTTACTTGGAACAGTTAGACTGACAAGCAGATCCTTGGGTAGTTTAAGATTCACCGTATCGGTATCACCCTCAGCAAATAACTCGAAACTGTCTTTATCAACCACTAAAGCCAGATGATCTGAAACAGCCTCTGAAGCTCTCACACCACGATTAATTTCAGATGCTTTTAATACCACTTTTGCAGGAAGATCAAGATTTGGCATCTTTGGATCTGGCATACCTGCAGTATCAATCAAAGCCATCTTACGAACGAGATTGCCTATTCTAACTATCAATCGATTTGATGTTTCATCGTACTCAAGCGATACTATATCTCCAGAGCTTGAGAGTCGCATTATTCCACCCAGTTTATCCATGTCAATCCCCAGCTCCATCTCGCTAGCTTTGTATTCTTCAAAAGCCTTTTTCTCAACCTCCAAATCAACCATAGCTACATGTGCAGGATCAACAGCCCTCAGAGAAATTCCCTTAGATGTAATATTAAACTTCACCTCACTTACAAGCGGAGCTGTTACGTCAATTATACCCTTTAGAATTTCTGATTTTACCTTAGCATTAAACATGTTCCGTTCCTCCCCAATTCCAATGTTCAAGATATTTTTTTCGTAAAGATATAATACATTTTACGTTTATAACAATGACGGTATTTTAGATTATCAAATTTCCCATATGCAATAAAATTGTATTTCTTACAATATCATTTTCGGCAGCATTGATAAGTGCGCTTCTAATCTTCCCTCCACTTGTGTTCACACTTAACACATGTGTAAAATCTACTCTCAGGTTCGTCACTACCTCTCATCTGTCTTAGTATCCAAAAAGCCTCGTTATGCCCGCACTTGGGACATTTAATCCGTGTCTTTGGAAGAACATTAGTTTTATTTTTATCTTCAATGATTGTTACTTCCTTTTTCTTCTGTTTACTTACAACTACATTACTACCAGTTTTCTTCTTTTCAAATCCGCACTTTTTACAAACAAAAACATTTTCTTTTGGGTACATAAGTACCTTACATTTAGGACAAAACATATCTTCAAATCCCTCCCAAAGCCTCTTTTATTATACAGTCATGATCAAACGACAAATCTGGCAAATTTTTCAAATCAAAAAACTTCGCATCACATGCGTCATCGCCACTTTTTAGTTCTCCGTCATATATATCCAAGATATATACAATCGAAACAGTGTGGCCCCTTGGATCTCTATTTGGATCAGAATACACACCAACAAGATGATTTATTTTAGTCTTCAAACCAGTCTCCTCAAACACTTCTCTCACTGTTGCATTCTCCGTTTTTTCACCATACTCTACAAAACCACCTGGTAAAGCCCACTTACCTTCAAAAGGCTGGTTTTTTCTCTTGATTAGAAGAATCTTTCCATCTTTTAATACAATTCCATCAACAGTCAATTTCGGGGATTTATAATTCATCAACCAAGAAGAATAGAATCCTTTGTATTTAACATTTGATAAAAAATACCTTGCAACTAATTTTGAATACTTAAGAAAGAATTCTGAAGGTATCTTTTGTTTTTATTATCGTCTTGACATTGAGTTCCAAAAAGAGGGCAGTCCCCTTTGCAATTCGGACTTCCATATGTTAAATGTATACTCGTCAATATCTTCTTCTCCTTTAATATTCATAAAAAAATTTGAGCGCTTCTGCTGTTGCATCCCTTTATTTCCTTTCAATTATCCTATCCCTCCTATTTGCAGGAAAAACTATAATGGAAACACACTTTATGTACATTTTTAGCAGGTGAATATGTAAGCGGATGTGTAGATCGAGCACATAATAAAGAATTGTTCAGTAAATTACAAAAACAATAAAGTTATTCCGACTCTTCAAACGGGCTCGTGGTCTAGTTGGTTATGACTACAGCATTTTCACGCATATTTTCGACGAGAAAATCGACGAATATCTCAGCGATATTTTCCATGGACTAACTAAAATCCTTCTTTTTTCTTTTTATGATTTAATCATAGTCAACATCATTTTAAACTTCTCAATTGCTCTGACAGCATGAGGTTTATTGGCAGGCATTATACTCATATCTCCCTGTTTTAATACAAACTTTTTACCGGAAATAATGATTTCTGTTTTTCCTTCTAAAATGTGGGCTAATGCATCAAATGGAGCAGTATGTTCACTCAGTTTTTGCCCTTTGTCAAATGCAAAAAGGGTAACTGAACCAGATTTTTTATTAATTAACATTCTACTAACGACAGATCCATTCTGATAATCAACCAGATCTACCATTTTATGAACTTGTGAAATCAATTCGTCCATTAATCTCAACTCCAATCAAGAAGCCTTCTTTCCCCTTCTAATTTTTTAATATTAGTAATATCTTGGCTTACCTCAAGGGTTCCTTGATATTTACCTTTATTATCTCTCACAGCAAAATAACGAATATGGATAAATTTTCCACTAAGTTGAATCCAAAATTCAGCAACATCCTTCTTTCCATCTTTAAATTCCTTGAGAATTTTTTCAACAACATGAACACTTTTCGGAGGATGACATTTTTGAACTTTTCTTCCAACTACGCCAGCACTTCGTGGAAAAATTCTTTCAGGAGTATCCGAATAATATGCAACTTCATCTTTTTCATTTATAAATGAAATATCAATTGGTAAATGCTTTAGCATAAGATTTATTTGTTGCAATGTAAGAGAACCTATATCTAAAGAAAGTCTGCCTAAATTATATTGTTCTTCATTAGAACTAGTAACTGAAGAAGTCCAGCCCTCTTCAGGTTTAATCCATGCGTAACCAATTTCCTCTTCACCTTTTTTAACTTTCAACCAATCTTTTTCAGTAAGGGTTTCTAAACTCATTGGATAAAGAATATGTTCTTCTTTGTAAATCATATCCTTAATCATTTGATTTAATTTCTTAATAGTTTTAACTGATTGACTGGACTTTTCTTGTGAGAGATACTTTTTTATATTTTTAATATCCGCT
>JAUWWG010000106.1 GCA_030616985.1 Thermoplasmatota archaeon | reverse complement strand
TCCCATCTTTCAAACCAATTTCTTTCAGCCTGATCACTAATACTATTCTGCGGTTCTAAGATAAACCATTCTCCATCGGAAAGACCAAAGTCTACCAGATCATCATAATAATAAAAACTATATCCCCCTAAATCAGATAGTTTAATGAGAACCATACAATGTGCATACTCTTCATATTCACTTTCAAAAAACCCAATAGCACTCTCAATACCGACATATTCGAAAAGTGATGCAGCAAGAATAGAAAAATCGTCACAATCGCCACTTCTATACGTTAACGTTTCAGTTGGAAAAAGAAACTCATCGTTTAAATCATATTGATACTCTATAAAATTGCTTATAAAAAACAAAATTTTTTCTACCTTTTCAACATCACTATCAGACGCTGAAATATTTATAATGTCTGTTACTTCAAATAATCTATAATACGCCTCATCACTTAGCCATCTTCCTGTTATTTCATAATATTTATCCTCTACATCTGGCCAATAAACCCGTCCTAAATCATAAGCAGATACATTAGCCGCATACTCAACTGAAATCTGTTCATAGTAGTATATATCATCATACCAGGGATCATAGTTGGGTTGATGCTCCCCCCTAATTTCACTATACGTTAACGACATCAGATGGTCTATCAGAAGCGTGTTATATTGATCTGCCAAGTCTTTATAAATATTGCAATCTTTAAATAAATTATAGTATTTGGTATATAAAATATCAAAGTTTCTTTCCAGATTATCGTAATTGGCTGAAAGTATCCCATAGTCAGTACCTTGGGATTTGTTTAATGCTTCATATTTAGATTCCAAAAAACCGTAATTGTCTTCTAAAATGTTGCATCTGGTCTCAGTGTATGCAAATAGAGAAAACAAAGTTACCATAAGAATCATAATTAAAAGCATCAAAACGACTAACAATCTATTTTTCATATTATTCATTTAGCAAATCAAAATTTTTCAAAATCAGAGTTAAATCGTCGTCCAGATCTGAGATAGGTTCAATTAGATCATTGTAAGTTTCTATATGTTCATTGGATAACTCAAGTTTAAAATTACCTGTAGTATAATCATTTTCATCATAATACCAACAAGCATCAGAAAGATCTTCATATGCCTTTGAAAATTCACTAAAAGCATCAGCATTAGCATCACTTAAACTTGAATAGGTCTCTGCAATTTTACGTGTTTTATTATTTGAAGCGTTCTCTTTTGCTCCATCGAAAAACATCTTAGCAGATGAATAATTATTAGATGAATCTTGATAATAAATTGAAGCAAAATAATAATAAAGAAATGCCGTATAAAAAGAATCTAAATCATAATAATCTCTTGCCTCGATTTTATATCCCGTAGCTAATCCGTAATAATACTCTCCATCTGAATATGCCCTTAAACCATTAACCATCTGTTTGACGTATTTTTGATTATCTTCATTTAAAATCTTCTCTAAACCACCAATTTGAGTACCTAAATCAGTAATTTCTGTTTCATATTGATTTTTTTCACTATTGTAATTACTTTTTAAATTATCGATTTCTGATTGTTTAATCTGTCCAACAAGAAAAAATGTTGCACTTGCTGAACTGGCGACACAAAGAATTGCTACTATGCCTACTACACTCACACTTCCAATTTTATTTTTCATCATTTCAGTTCACCACTTTTTTAGATTTTTTTATTCACCTACGTTCATCTCTACTATGCGACTGCATAGCACAGTTACGTTCTAACACCAATTATATATAAATCTTGTGCGTTAAAATGTCAAAATGAAAAGATACCCCCTCAAGGCATTCACTGCTGATTATTAGTTTTTCATCAAAATGATGACTTATAAGCTACAAAAAGACATGCTCGGATGGACGCAAGAGGATGTCGCTAAGGCTGTTGTTAGTGCTGGATATGAAGAAAAGATTATAGAAAAGTAGGTGAAAAAAGAAATAAAATTGATATAGGACATCCAGTTATGATATCAATATCGGATGTCCTATTAATCTAATGGCGTAGGCCACTAGACTGGTAATCACTATAATATATGTCGATCTCATGTCTCCTTTTTTGAATAAAACCAACAGGACCTCTAAACTACCTTTTACCTGTTTTAATTCAACAAGTTCTGTCAAACTAGTCATTGGGTTTGTATTGATGGCCGTGTTAAATAAATATTCGTTGGCTATAAAAGAAAAATACCAAAAATATTATATATTCAGTAGTATATTGTGTTATGTATGCGCAAGAAAAAGAGAGGCGGTGCCTTCTGTTATTTTGTCCATAAAAACGAGTAGGGTGTGATCTCTACAAAGACAAAAATAGAAAACAAAAAGAGGTAGAAAAAAATGAAAGAAACCAAGAATTTTAAGAGGCTGATGACTTTTGCAATAGCAATGACATTGTGTCTGACTGCATTGGCAATTGTGCCAACTGTGAGTGCAGCGACAGAGTATTATGTAAGTACGACTGGGGACAATGCAAATACCGGTTTAAGCTGGGCAGAGGCTTGGAGGGATATTCAGTATGCAGTCGACAATGTAGGATCTGGAGATACTGTTCATGTTGCAGCGGGGACATACAATGAGAACATAATCATCGACAAGTCATTGACAGTCGTATCCGTAGAGGGATCAGAGGTGACAATCATAAACGCCCAAGTGCTTGGGTTTGGGGTTCTGATTCATGGGACGGGAACGGTCGTGACCTTTGACGGCTTCACAGTTGAAAACTATAAGAGAGTGGGAATCCTAGCGGGATCCTTCTCACTGGCGGAGGAAGACCCTGATGTAGTGCATATACTGAACAATATTGTCAAGGAACCCATAGGTCAACAAAACAACAACTGCATTCAAATAGGCGATGGAACCACTGGAACTGTGATTGGAAACGAGGTCATGGGAGCATCCCTCGAATCTCCAGACTGGACAGGTTCGGGAATCCTCGTGGCTGGCTCAAGCAACGTCGTGATCTCAAATAACTACGCGCATGATTGTGAGTCAGGCATAGTGATTGTAGGATATGCAGAGTATCGTGATGCACCTGCAATAAACAATCTCATTGAAGATAACCTAGTAGAAGACAGCGGAACTGGCATAAGCGTCCAAATGTATTCAATAGGCACTATCATCAGGTACAACAATGTGTTGAATAATAATGGGGGAATCGCGGTCATGGCAATCGATTACTCCTGGGAACACAGTACCCCCTCATGCACGGAAATCCACTTCAACAACATAGTTGGCAACGTAAATTATGGCGTGAAGAGTGGGCTTTGGGGGAGCGATACCGGTGAAGTTCTTGCAGAGGAAATCAATGCCACCTACAATTGGTGGGGACATGCAACTGGTGCAGACCACATCAGCAATCCCCATGGAACAGGACAAGGTGGAGATGCTGTTACCGACAATGTTGGTTTCATTCCATGGTATGCAACAAGTACAACCACATCAAGCACTGAGTATGTGACTGTTAACCATAATCCAATCATCGCCGTTTCGGATACAATCCAAGGTGGTATCGATGCAGCTCTTGATGGTGACATCATCAATGTCGCAGCGGGGACATACAATGAGAATGTCGTGGTGGATAAATCAGTAGATTTAGTCGGTGAAAACAAGGAGACGACAATAATACAAAAAGATGTGAACCGTCTTATCCAGATTAACAGCGAAGATGTTGTCATAACTGGCTTCTCGATTTTAGGTAGTATGGTCAATGTGGGGCATGTTACTTCCGCAATCTTTTTTGACGAGAATAGTGGCTTAACAATCGAAGATAACATCATTGAAGGCTGGTGTGGGATAGTTCTCAATGGCCCATCTGGTGAGGATGTAGATGTCACAATGACAATAAAGGATAATTACATTAAGGCAAATCTGAGAGGTATAATGCAACTAGTACCGCAAACTAGTACTAATCCTCTGAATTTGCTGATCGAAGGTAATACTATCAAATGCGGAGATAACCCTGATCATACTGTTTCTGGTGGTATTTATATACAGGGGCTTAAAAATTCAATCATTCAAGACAACATTATACGAGGATTTATCGGTCCATCCGGTAGAGGAATTTCCGGAAGCGAAAATGATAATATTATAATATCCGGCAACACACTCGATGGATCTGCAACATATGGTATTGCCATGTGGGTAGTTACAAACATAAAGATTGATGGAAACACTATCACAAATAACAAGAGAGCTGGTATAAACATTAAAGGTCAGAACATAGATATAATCAACAACGATATAAAAGAAAATGGTTTTGGAGGAAGCAAATATAATGTTGGAGTTTATATAGCAGAGTTCAGCATACCTACACAGAATGTTAATGTCAATTGCAATATCATAGAAGATAATGCTGCTGGTTTAACAAACGTCGCTCCAATTGAAATAAATGCCGAATATAACTGGTGGGGACATTGCAGTGGACCAATTCATTCGGGTAATCCAAGTGGACTTGGCAATGCAGTAAGCGACAATGTAGATTATGATCCATGGGCTGGTAAAGTTATTGGACCAACAGATCCTGTGCCATTGGTTGATGGTTCTGCAACTGTATCTTTGACCGGTTATTTCACTTGTAATATGGATACTGCAACATTTGACTGGGGTGATGGAAGCAGTCTTGAATCAACTGATCTTTCACCTAGCGATACTTCAATTACTGGATCTCATACATATACCGAAGCCGGTGTGTATACAGTCACGCTAACTATTGATGATGACAATAGCTGGAGTATAACGATGAAATTCCAGTACGTAGTAGTCTATGACCCAGATGCAGGGTTCGTGACCGGCGGTGGATGGATCAATTCACCAATAGGAGCCTATAGAGATGATCCAAGCCTTACAGGAAAAGCAAACTTTGGATTCGTGTCAAAATACAAGAAAGGTCAATCAACTCCAACTGGAAATACCCAGTTCCAATTCAAGGCAGGTGGTTTGAACTTCCATTCTTCTGAATATGATTGGATGGTACTCGCTGGGGCAAAAGCGATGTACAAGGGAACAGGAACAATCAACAATGCAGGAACCTACAAATTTATAATTACAGCAGGGGACGGTCAAATCAGCAGGGGTACAGACACATTTAGAATAAAGATCTGGTATGAAGACAATGGCAATGAAATCATCGTTTATGACAACGGTACAGATACTCCACTCGGTGGCGGTCAAATCAAGATACATCAGAAATAGTTGAACTATCTGATAAATGACTGGGACTAAAAACAATGGGATAGAGGCTCTCTCTATTCACCTATCTCTTTTTTCCATCTCTATTTTAAAAAAGATAACTGCCTCGTGAAAAAAAGCAATTTTGTTTACTCATCATAAAACTGTGCTGGGTGCTATCCGTCAAGGTTTTCTGCCTATACCCTGTAGATGGTTGCCCGTTCATAAACGATGTAAAAAGTAATGTTTCTGTGTATAAAGTCTGGGTTTAATACATCTTGTCAAAAGTCTTAAATTAGAAAAGATCCTTGTCATAAGTCAATAGAAGCGACATATGTCATGTCCCTACACAGTGGAAAAACTTTTCATTGAAGCAATAAGTTTAAGAATGATTGAAATGATTAATAATACACAGACTAAGAAATAACATATGACAATAGAACATGCACCAAAAACAAGATTTTTTCGAGGTAGGCAATATACTAAATATGGAACGGGTTATATTAAAAAAGATGCTCTGAAAGAAGCAAATGATTTTCGGGAGCATGGTGGACTTGCACACATTGTAGAAACAAGGAATCATGGTTGGGCTGTTTATTTTAGGGCGGTGAAATAAATATGGGATTGCATCCAGGAATGCAATGGGAGACCTGCACAGGTAAACGAGTAACCATTGTAAGGGTGCAGGGCAATACACTCTATGTTAAGAATAAAAAAGGTAACTATTATTATGTAAAAAGGTATTGTAATTAAAAAAAGAAATCTTGTGGGCTGGGCTGTTCACGCAACCCTCTCAAATGGTTTATTTCCAAAATCATCAAATGAAAAAGTCTTACGTGCAACAATTTTCTCTCTTAAAGGATCTGAATACCAACCTTTATCGCTAAGATATCCGCCATGGATTTTTTTTCTCTTGTGATCAATATCTGTAATTTTGTACATATTATCTGAAAATTTATCATTATCTAGAAAAACAGATCCCGTTTCTAGTTTTACGCATCTCCCCCGGTATGGTATTTTTCCCGGTGGACATCCTATCTTTTTAGCCATTTCTTTTCCTCTGTGGTTTAACTATGTTGTAACAAACCTAATTTCATAAAATTCATTCATATATTTGATATTTCTTGTCTCTTCAAGAAGATTATCTACTTTTGTATATTCATCATATGGAGTTTTTACACCTTTACTTGTTAGTATCGCTTCTTTTAAATGTGGAAAATTATTCATTTGTTCTTCAGTAATAACAATATACTTCTCAGGTTCCCCATCTAATTTATTTGCGTCTAAGTATCGATCAATTGATATACATCCACTCAAGACTAAAAAAATAAAAAGAGAGAAAAATACTAATAAGAGATGATATTTCCGTTGCATAATACAGAACCTTTATGATTTTATATAAACTGCCTTAGGATCAACTGACCAACCTGGATATGTTCCATCGGTAATATAAGTATGTATTCCAAATGCTCCATCTGCTGCAATATCGAAATTACAAGTTGGAACTTGCTCATATATTCTTTCTATCGATTCTATTTGGATAAACTCACCATCATTTCCAAGTAAATAGTCACCTACTACCGCATCACCTGCATGCTTCCACATTTCGTTAATGTATAATGGATGATTTGGTGTCACCCTCAGATTGTCACCCATTTCTACGGTTGATACTCTATCCTTACATTCGAACCCGATGATGAGGAACTAAAAAAGAAAATCGAAAACATACGAGAGCGTTTAACTGGATAGTAATGCCTTGAACTGTTGATATGCACGTTTACCCTAGTGTTATGGGTGAAAAACAGGGTTGTAAGCATTTTTCATATGGAGAAAGAAAAATAGTGTAAGGAGAAATGAAAAAATGAAGGATAAGTCAAAAGATATTTCTATAGGGGACTTTCTAATTTGAAATCATAAGATATAAAGCTATCTGATTTTTTGTTTCTAGATGAGGAAAATCTTGGTTTTTCTAGAATTTTCTCTAGATAAGTTACTGTGCCCGGTAACTTTTGTTCTGCTCTCTCCTTATGTACTTTTATTATTTCAGATAATGTTTGCTGTGGGATGCCTATTTTTTTGCCATGTCATTCACTGATTTGTATCGCTTTGCCTTCATTCAAAATGTCATGTTTTCTCCCTATGGTCTCCATAGGAGAGCATATCTTATGTTCTCCTAAAACATTAAGTGTTCCTGGAACAAACAATAGATTTTTTAGAGAACTCGAATGACATCATTCGAATAACTAGTTTCTAATTTGCTTTTTCAACAGTTTTATATAGAATAAGACCAAATTAGAAAGTCCCGAAGAAAGATATTAATTTTAACGAAACATTTATATATATCCAGGGCTGGTCTAGAAATGGTGAAAATGAATGGAAAGCTATATGTATCTTGTCAAAGGATATGAACTTCTCTACAGAACATTAATGGATGAAGGATACTAGGAGGAATTCGACAACTACTGAGTATGTGTGTCGTCTCATTATCTAATTGTTGT
>JAUWWG010000077.1 GCA_030616985.1 Thermoplasmatota archaeon | reverse complement strand
ATAAAAAAGTGATAGCTAGATATTTAAATAATATAATAATGTATTGTTCAATTACTTATCTTGACCAATCTGGATAATTAAATTTATTAATTCTACCAAATTTTGTAATTAATTCATATTCTTCTTTATTTACTCCTCTAAAAATATCGATATTATAATCATATTTTTGAACTAATTCATGAAATTCATTGAAATTTGAAACATACGGTTTTTCCATTTATTTACTCCCCATTTTCACATAATAAGTAAAATTAAATAGTTTATGCCATAAGAAAAAGCATCATCAAAGATTAGTCCATACTATATAACTTTGAAATAAATATACAAGACCAATGGAGAGGATAACTACAGCCAGAATAAAATCATGTGTTTTTTCACTCATAGCTTCGTCCATAAAAGTTAGGGCAATAAAAGTCATTGAGAGAGAAACGATTATAAGTAATAGAACAATAATTAAACTTTCTGTACCGACTATCCATAAACAAATAAAACTATTCGTAACAAAGAAAGTAGTTAGAGAAACCATAGCAGTTATTTGAAAACTACCTTCCCACTTATAATGTCCTTCTAGACCGTGTTGCCATATCCAAGAGACGAACATTAAGAGAAGGGGGCAAATATAAATGCCCATTTTTGCCAATTTATCTAACTCGTTTATCATGTCTTGTAAATGTAGTATACATCTAATATTTATCTTTTATCAGAAAAAATTCCTCCTTATTTAATTCAAGTGTATCTCCTTCAATACAAAGAGGTTTTTTCTTTGGCATCAATAGATAGGATCAGAAGGTGTATAAAAAAGTATTTGAAAACGATACAACATATCATAAAATAAGAGATGATATTATTTCAGACATTGATGATGAATTTGAAATGAGTACTTGTGGAAGCTGCAATGAAGAATTTTATTTATCCGAATTGATTGATTGTCCATCAGGTTATTTTGAAGATAATAAGTGGATTTCTGCAAGGTATTGTAAAGAATGTTGTATTGAGTCATTAGAAGATGGAGATTGTGAAGGAGAATGTGGTGAGGATTTTGTTGAAGATTGGAGAAGGGATAGATTTATTGAATTATTTAATGATAATGATTTTATAAAGAAGGAAGATTTTGTTTATTATAATAAATCAAAAACAGTTGCTTTTGGTTATATATTTGATAAAAGATTTGAAAATCTTAAAAATATTTCAAAAAAGATAAAAAAAGACGACTTTGTTGAAGTATCTAATTATTATAAAGGAGATATAATCTTATTAATAAAATTAAATAATAAACTTATTTCTTATGATATTGAATATATTACTTTTGCTGAGAATATTTTTAAATTAGCAAGGAAGAAAAATTTAGGTTATTCTTGGTGGTTTTATTCTGATGGTAACTTATTGTTAATTGAAAGCCAGAATATGTGGTGTCTTATTGCACCATACATCAATCTTGAATTAGGGGAAGAAGAAAAGAGATTCAATGAAAGGATTATAAAAGGTGTAGAGTTTTTCGATATAAAGGTAACCGATAAATTAGGTTGGTCAGTTATAAAAGATGATGAATTTGAGGATTTATGTTTTGATTTATTAACCAATATGAAAGAATTTGAAAACGTAAAAAAAACAGGTGGAGGTTCAGGGGAGTTATGTGAGGATATATCAGCTGTAGAAAAATATAAAACACTCGATGGTGTAGAAAGAATAAAATGGACTATTCAATGCAAGCATTTTTCAAGTAGAAATGTAAATCAAAGTGATATTCCCAATCTTTTCAATGTATGTGATGCACATAAGTCAGATGGGGTTTTTATTATAACATCTGGTAAAGTGTCTCCAGGTTTGAAACGTACAATTCTTGCATTTAATGAATCTGATTCTCATCGATTTAGGGCTAGATGGTGGGAAAAACAAGATTTAGTAAATCATCTCGAAAAATATCAAGATATGTTAAAAAAATATTTCTTTAAAAAATAATCAATTCATTAATCATTTTTTTATTTTTGCATATTCCCTACCTAAATGAAAAGCGTTTTCAAGGCTTTGTTCAACTTCATAACAAAATGCTTTTGTGTATCTACCATCAGCACCTTTTGCACCAATTATCCAACCCAATCAAAATAAATCTTGTAAAGTGCGACTCCAGATAACATGCATTTTATCTACATTCCCATGACTCATAGGATATAGATGAACTAATTCATTACAAATAATAACATTACAATCATTAATTTTTGTTTTTTCAGCTTCTACTTCTCTATGTAACATTTCCTTGTTATTATCAATAATATCAATTACTTTTTCTAAGTTATTCATATAACTCCTCCTCATTTAATTCAAGTGTATCTCCTTTAACACAAAGTTCTCGCTTTCGAGTTGGCATTGTAATTTGATGTTGTTATGTGGTATAAAAGACTGTTGAATAACAAGAAAATATATTACCATATTGCAATATACATTTGTGGGAGGGAAAAAATGAGTGGCGAATTAATGCTTGAATGTTCTACTGTATCACTTCTAATAATAGAGGAAAGAGAAGATAACGGAATCGTGATTGGTGTTCCACATCATGCTCCAAAGGGTATTGAATATTTAAAATGTAAAAATGAAAAAGGAAACTACAGAGTAGCTGATGAGAATGCGGGTTTTCTTGGAAGATATGTTGCAGAAAAAATTAATTCACACAGCATCATAGCAAATAACTATTATTTTGATGTTAACAAGAATTTAAGAACTGACTATTCTATCCAGATTGCAAAATGGAAACCAAAATATCTTATCGAAATTCATGGACATGGAAATGATTGTTATGGAGTATTGATTTCATCAGGTTCCAAAAATGACGAACATACCATTGCATTGGCTGATTTGTTAAATGAAAAAAAGAAAAGTATTAATTCTTTACAAGATTTAGAGATTATTGGAAAAGGCGGGTGACAAAACGAATTGTGGATATAACCAAGAGGGCATAATGAATGAAAGAAGAAGAATTATTCTTATTTAAAGAAGACTTGGCTAGTATAAAAACGGCTAGGAACGGTTTCTTAGTGCTTGGTATAGTTATAGTCATATTGGGTATAATTACAGCATATCTATATGTGACTTCTGAGGCCCTTGGTGTTGCTAGAGGAACAGGGACATTTACTTTGCTCCCACAGATTATCGTAATAATTTCTGGTGCTATTGGGATCATGTGTTGCGTTGTAGCTGAACTTAAATATGGGAGAGACTACCGAGACAAGTTGAAGGAGTTAAAAAAGAGTGGAAAAGGTGAATAAATTTATGAAAATATACAAAAGGTCTTCAGGAGAACATCGTGAGAGTGGAGTTGCTATAGTGAGATACCCTGATGGTAAAGAAATAACATTGCCAGGACATATAGCCAAAAGGATGGTAGAGAACCATCCTGAACAATATTGCATTACACAGAGAAGACCCTCAAAAAGACCTTGGCGTCATAGATAAAATCAGGTTATATTGAAATTGAAAGTATAGAAAAAGTTTGAAGAATTATTTTTCTGTTCAAATTAATCCACCTCTATAAGTTAAATGCTCTGTTACTCCATTCTGTAATCGGACAAGTGCCAGACAAAGCAGACTTATTACATGCATACCAATATGAGCAGTGAACTTTTCCATATTGTTAGCCTGAATATTCTTAATCTCAGTATGTCGTTTCTCCCTACACAATGTTCAATCAACTCACGAATGACATACTTCCTTTCATATGCTTCTGGGTCTTTCAGATACATGCTTAACATTTGGTTATGATAAAAATTCTCTAAAACCTCTGTCTTATCATGCAACATTAGAAACCATTTCATATACTCAAGGTCAGCACCAACCTTAAACAACTCAGACTTCCATAGTTTCTGATACTGACGTTTTACCTCATTCCTATCTGCATCCGGATGCAATACAGCGTTTTTATCAATATGACAGATGGTTTCAATGTTGAAAAACTCCCGCATCCGCATCAGGTTCTTACCATCAGAATAATGACCATCAGCAAAAACACGTTTAGGATGAACATCATGAACCATCTTTATCCTGTAAATTAGTGGTGCAAAGAAATCACCATCATAATCGGTAAGCGTTGAAACATGGTATTCCAATGGCAATCCTGTCTTTACACATCTCACATTATGCCACTTGTAACCCTTTTTGTCGTAATGAGCATTGTAGGTTGCATCACTATTGTTTTTCATTTCAAAGGGAGAACTGTCTATGATAGCCTCCCTTCCAACACGGATACCTTTGTTTTCACATTCATAAAGAACTTGATGTAGTAATGAATCAAAGATTTTCTTTGTACCTTTGCTGTTAATCCTGTAAGTTATGAAATGATAGAGTTGCTGATAACTCAGTATTGCATCATATCCCAACACATTTGCCAGTGTCGGGTCAGTCAACAGGTCGTTAAACACATCTGTAAGGAATCTATGATTTTTAAGTCTCCAGCTCCTTCACCTTTTCTGCGAGATCGTCATAGGCAGGGCTCTTAACAGTCTGACTAGCTGGTGGTGGCTCCGATGACCCTTTAGTAGATAACTCAGTAGACCCCTTAGTAGATAAATCAGGGGTCTTAGTAGATAACTCAGTAGACCTCTTAGTAGATAAATCAGAGGTCTTATCAGATATTCCCTGCTCAGCTACCTCAGAGGGCCGTATTAAATGCATTCTCATCAACCATGGTAATCAAGCCCCATTAAGCCTTATTTGAATACTCATTTCCTCAATGCTTACATTTAATTGCCATTACATTACCTCTGTTTTCCTAAATACAAACAAAAAGAAATATCAAATGAACTCCTAAAGAGTTCTAAGCTCTTAGCTAAAGGATTTCTAAGAAAGATTAAATAACAAAAATAATTAACCACCGTAGCATCATAGCCTAATCACAGAATAGGTGATTACAGTATGGACTTTAGAACTACTTTGAAGCACCTTGGAAGATTAGGAGAGGTGAACTTTGAAGAATTTGCAGAAGCAACAGATATACCAAGGCATAATGCTTCAGTATACCTGTCAAGACTTTTTAAAATGGGGTTAGTTAGCAGACGAAAAGACAAGAGATATGGTAAAGATTATCCTAGAACACCATATCGATACCGAGTAAGCAAAAAAGGGGACCAATACCTCAAATATGAAGAAACAACAAAGACGGAAACCAAGCATCCAGATGATGAAAAGTTCAAGAGGGAGTATTTAAGGGACAAGCTAAGATATTACAGACTTTTGAGAGCCCTCAAGAAGGAAACGGAGACTAAGTCTGAAAAAATCCCCTGCATTATTAATGGTTTTCTGCTTCATCTCACACCTGCTGAATTTCGTGAATGGGCGAAACTTAAAGAGGAACAAAGGATCGCACGCAAATGGGACAAGTATAGGTAGGTTCTACGATTGTATCGCTTTGTTCTTTTCCCTGTTCTTTCCCCTGTTTTTTGCCTGATGGTAGATCGCTTCACCAACTTTCCAAACGCCTTATTTTCCGCCTCCAGCTCCTTCACCTTTCCCGTGAGATCCTTATAAACAGGACTGTTAAAGGCCAGAGATGATGGTTGATCACCATGGTTGATAAAAAACTAAGTTGCAGATATATTTGTGGTATCCCAAAGTGTTTATCACATTTTATAGTGAATATCCTCTATTGGAAGTGATAAAAAAGTGATATAAAAGTGATATAAAAGTGATATAAAAGTGATATAAAAGTGATTGAGACGTGATGTGATTTCTTTTTTTTGCAGAGATCCCGCTCTACTCGTTAAAAATAATGATATATAGGCAAAACGTGTTACGCTAAAAACCGAAATGAATGGTAATGTACCAGAAATGCGAAATTGGGGAGTTTCCCTATCTGTAAAAAAACGGCTTAGCGTAACACCAGTCACTTTTTTACCCTCCTCTTTTGACTACGGTAAAATTTCTGCCGGCAACGATTCGAACAAAAAACACTAGTCATTCTTGTAAACTGAAACGGCTTTTCGCAATATTTACAGGATCTTGTATTCATCCTCAACGTTGTATTGCTGTTTGAAAGCTTGTTTCAACAAAGGAATACCATCTTCAGATTGGAGATGCAGATATTTCAAACATAGATATTCAAGGAATTTATCTTCATCTATAGGAATATGTGTTGATTCTGGATTTGGTAAAAATACTTCTTTGAACGGTTTTGTCTTCTCAATCTCCTTTTTTAATCTCTGGGCTGTCCTGATGGTTTTATTATTGATTTTTGAGATATTGAAAACATTATACTTCTGTCTCATTTTTTCAGCACCCTTTTCTCTCTGGTTGGTTCCACAATCTTTCAACATATTTACTCTTACAACGAGGACAAACAGGACTGCCCTTGTCTTTAATATCTACACGGCTGAAACGATAGCTACAAACCTGACACTTGTAGATGTAAATCATAATCTCATAGCTCCAAATCAAACACAAAAGTATCGAAGAAATTGTCAATAAAAATACACGTTTCAATGGCTCTGGTAACGGCCACATAGTATAGTCTCTTTTCACTATCGATAATAGGTTGCCCCTTGTCTAAAATTGCTTTCTCAATTTTTGATGTGTGATTATTGAATACAAAAACAATGTCGCGCTCCAACCCTTTAACTGAATGTATCGTACCAACATTGATGTTATAAGGATTAAGATCCCAATGCTTGTTTCGAACATTAGCAAGATAAGTGCTGATTTGTAAGTCATTACCCAGATGTGAAAGGATCTGCCGACCATTCCATAACGGGAGCTCTACAAAAAGTTCTTTGAAAATATCAGCAACGCTCCATTCTGTTTTTTTACTTTCATTCTTAAAACAACTCTTCTTACCATAACGAACATATCCATCGCGTTTACCTTTTGAGCATGATGGTAAGATACGTAACAATCGTGAAACATGGCGTTTATACAACGGCTTATTCTGATGCATCCTGACAAAAGCATCGCGGATATCGACCATTTTATCCGTCCAAATATCAGGAAGTAGCGACCGCGAACCCAATGGTGAAAAAGGTATGCCTTCAGGAATTAAATGCTCACTGCAAAATTTTTTAGCAAGATAATTAGTGCGAAATAAGAAGCAAATCGACTTATCAGGTGCCATATGTTTTAGTAGCTCTTCAAAAGTGGGGGATATCAAATGTACGAATTGCCCGCCCTGTTTCAATGCATCGTATTCCTTATATTGTCGATTTTTAACAGTCTCAATAATGTTTTTTGCTTTCAACAAAACATTCTCAGGGACCCGACGGGAATACCTCAGAACTTCTGTTTTAGCATCAAGATTAAGCAAAAAATCAGGTGTTGCACCTGCCCATGTATAGATTGTTTGATCATCATCACCAGCAACAATAACCTCTCCGACACGGCTACTCCATAATTCAAAAATACTATGCAACAACGGAGTCTGGTCTTGGAATTCATCAACGACAAGCACCTCTCCGTATGGAACCATCTCATATTCCAACGTCTTCATCAGCATATCATCAAAATCAACCAATCCTTGCTGATGTTTGTATTCCTGCCAGCCTTCACATATATCCAACACCCTGGACGGATTAACGGAATTAAATTCGATGCCGGACGAACGCCAATTGTCCAATGAAACGCATCGATGGTTGCACCAGTTGATTACTCCGAATATTTTTTCCTCATCTGTCTTATCGGTCATATCGGACTCCGACAAAACACTTTCGAGGACATCATTTTGATATCCAGCATCAAGAGGATATGTCAGCCCATATCGTTTGAGATATTTTGAACGATCCCATAGGTTTTCAAGTCGCATTTCTCTATCACCATCGCCCTTATGTGATAGCTCCCATCCAAGCAACCGTAAACAAAGACTGTGGGTAGTACCGAAAAAAAGTTGTTTTTCTTCCTCATCGTTAATATCAAATTTTGCGGTTATCCGTTTCCTTGCATCTGTTGCAGCTAAACGGGTGAACGTTGTATACCAGATACGTGACAAAGGAATTTCATCAATTTCAACTCTTTTTTCAATTTCCGTGAGTAACTTTTCAGTCTTACCCGAACCTGGAATGCCAAAAATCTTTGTAAAATCATTCATAATGCACAGTCCCCCGTACATTATGCACACTCTTTTTTTGAGACTGTGCATTTCCTTTTATACGCGTATGACAGAAGTACGATACAGTACACAAGCACAATATCGGTACAGTTGCACGGTTTAAAAGGTACATTTTCGATATATGATATATGTACCATATCGATAGGGGTCGCGCACGCGTATAGGAAACCAGCACGGCAGACTGTGCAACTGTACCGATTTTATTCATGCTTATCCTCCCCATCAAAATCCTCTATTTTTGGGGCATCCTTATCTGTTATATTCTGTTCTAATGGGTCTTCTTTTGTTATGTCTTCCTCTAATATCCCTAGTTTTTCAGCATCGAATCTCCAAAACGATTTCCAGTCATTATCAATCTTTGTGGATCTTCTCTCTTTTGGAAGCAACCCTTTCTCTACCCTAAGAAAGCTGTTGAACTCCTGGATGGTTGCCTTGTAACTAACTGATATCCTATAGCGTTCAAAAAAATCTTGTATCAAATCACTGCAAATAAGTACGATATCCGTTCCAGTATCAAGATATAATGCGTCTTTGTATGCACCCCGTTTCTCTGTATCTTCCCAATTATGCACGATTTTATTTCTGATATGTTGGACAAACTTTCGATATACTACATCTAAATTTGATTCAATTTTTTCCTCTTCTGTATCTATCATTTCTTCTGATAGTAGATAGGGGATAAATTTTTTGTCCCAGTCATCTTGGCTAATTACAATTTTTTTAAGGAAGCGATTGAAATAACTTATAGAAAAATGGTATGGTCCGTCATAGAATTCCTTATCCTTCAGTTTAATAATTTCTCCATTTAAATGCAAATTGTAGACGTTATTATCAATAGATCGTGTAATGCTAACTTTTGTGATTTTATCTAGTATCTCTTGTTTTTCATCATCCAGAACTTGTGAGAATGCACCCTTTCTTTCTAACCAGTTTATTTTTTTATTTGCTTTTGCACATAAGGTATTAGTTATGTCTTCAGCTTCAGGTTCTATTAATTTGCAATTCTTTGTTAATGCTTTGGTGATTTGTTTTCTATAGTAAGTACTGCTAGACCAAGGTGTTTTTGTTTCTGTAGGTGGAAAAATAATCTTGTTTTCGTTATCGTTTATGCAAAATTTGTTTTTTCCTATTAGTTGTAGTGTTGCAATTTTTTTGCCATTATTTTCTATTGGAATCTGTTTAGATGTGGTTTTTGTGCCGCCGTGCTTGTTAACATACTCTATCGCACTTTTGTACTGGTGTGTTTTATAAGCAGATGGTGCATCTTTCCATTTCCCTATTTTAGATTTATCCATAATTGAAAAAATGTTATCCCTTGTCAGATCGTACCATACCAGTTTGCAGAGAAGCATATGTTCTGCTTCGGAACGTGTCCATTTTTTCTTTGGTGTACCGTCAGATTCAAGATTATATGGCTCTTTCTCCCATTTCCCGTTAAAAAGGTCGTTTAGCTTCTTGTCCCTCTTCAAAAGCTTCGTGAAATCAGATTCTTCTGTTTTCAATGGCTCTTCAAATCTTTCTTTGACCGGCTTAAAGGAATTGAAAACATTTGTATTACTATCAATAAAAAGATCTAAGGCATCTTCAAACGATTCGATAACCTTGGCCATCCGATAGTTTTTTTCCGATATCTCTTCTTTGACATTCCATGTCCCTGGTATTTTAACGCGCCTGACAATATCTTTTGAGATACAATCTATTTCTACAATCTCGTTGGTAAATCCGTCCAATTGGTTTTCTAGTGAGACAAGCCGTCCTCTGATGTCTGAGTCATTCCACAGCTCTTTATTTTCTGCCTCAGTTTTACCAGTAAAAAAACCATCAAGGCTGACATATATTGGAATATAGATATGATAACCATTTCCACTATCAACAAAAAAGGAGATCCTGAGATTGATTACTTCCTCAAGCTTCTTTATTACATCTTTCGCCGTCTTTTTGGCAATTGCTTTGTCTTCAGGTGTTGAGACACCATTTTTTTTCCTCCCCTTTTTCACATCTATGTCGATTAGTATTCCTGTTATCTCTATAACACCATCAACTTTAGTTTTTCCTACTATCATTGGATTTACTGATAAACAAGATAATCCTTCCAAATTATGTTTTTTACAAAGAGCTACCAAGTCATCTACTTTATCCACATCTATTTCCTTGCTCACATATCTGTCTTTTTTAAAAACGTGGAATTTGTGGTTCCTGCCTTCTCGGACTATGATTTTCCAGAATACCTTGACCTGTTCTTCATCAATGTTTTGTTTGGTGGCTTTCATTGTTTGCTTCGTTTTCTTTT
>JAUWWG010000114.1 GCA_030616985.1 Thermoplasmatota archaeon | reverse complement strand
TCACTTTCATTTGTTGGCTCCACCCTGATATTCTTCATTGGAATGTCAACGCTTACCGAAGTGGGAGTGGGAGGCTTTATTGGTAAAGGCCCCCTTGATGTAAGCATCCCGGGAAAAGATATGGCTCCATCAGTTTCTTGCAGTTGGGGTCCAAGTTTAGGGTTCTACCTTTACGTTATTTCTATTGTCATTCTTTTTATTGTGACAATCGGAATCCTATCAAAAAAATATTTTAAAAGTAAGTAAAATTGATATCATCTCCCTAAGGGGAAAAAAGATAGTTCAATTTCGGATCCAACAATATCCCAGTTATAAACTCCAATACGAAACCTTCTTTGATTTTCTAACTTACGTTTTGACTAGACATGACCTTAAGTGGGGTCCCCCACCTTCCATGAAATCATCTTAATTTAAAGGATCTAATATCTCCCTAAACATGACTCCTCACCGTGGTGGTTTGTAACCCCAGCGCTTTATTGCAAAGTCCCAGTGCTCATCAACCCGGCGAATTATTTCCTCGTCTAGTTTATAGACATTTTTTTTGTAATCTGTCTGTTGGTCAATATGGTGCTGCATTGCTGGCTCAGCTGCATCTAGGCCAGGTAAACCAAGTTTTTCATATATTTGCCTTATTTGATTCATCGGATTAGCCACTAGATCCTCATAGCAGATTTCAATCAGTTGGCCATCAGGAATTTGGTCTTTTTGTTCAAAATATGCTTTCATTAGGGACACATAATCATCAATCACATGTTGTTCCACTTCTTCAGCTGTTGTATGCTGCAGGGCGAATTGATCCAATACTCGCATACGCATGCGCTTTGTCGAGACATATACTTTGTATGGATTGCGGTAGATATATATAAAACGTGCTTCGGGAAATAGTTCCAGCAAAGTTTTGACACGAGCAGTGTTAGCGGGGTTTTTTAGTATCAACTGCATCCCCCCACTTGCAAAAGTAACGGCCTTTAGGAACTGCAAATAGTTCTTCTTCCAACTTGCTATTTCTTTGGCATTCACCCCCTCAAATAGCACAGATTGCCTGTATTGTCTTTCGGCATCACGTGGAAAAATAAAACAGTGAAAAAAAGACAAGCGCCCAAGTGCAGCTAGTCCTGCTTCTTCCTCATATGGGCCATCAATATCTACTTCCATTGCATCCATGGGGCGTGTCGTTGGCAAAAATTGTGCGAGAAGTTTCCTGGAATCATCAAGCACTAAAAAACTGTGTGGAACCAGAGTGTGCCATAGTGAAATATGGGTCAGTTGGGGATCCTGACTTATGAGTTCATGGAGAAATGTCGTTCCACCTCGCCAATGGCCAATGATGAAAATTGGTGGATGAACTATGCGAGTCTTTGCAATTCGGGGGCCGTATATCAGTTTGAATAGCAACTGTGCTGGCAAAATAACTATTGTAGAAAAAGTGATAAATAGTGCACGGGGCAAGAAAGCCCAATCTACTCCACCATGGTCGATCAATAGACGAATCCAATTTATAATAGATGTGCCAAACAGCGAATGACGGGAATCCCGAGTATGATCTTTCATCTTTACCATTTCTCCCATCTTTGTAAACCCGTTAACTGGTTTATTTATATTGTCATTTTAGAAATATTTGCATAAGTGTTAAAAAATATCATCGACTTACAAAGATTGTAGCTCAATGTCAAGAAAAAACATTCAATTTGCTCCTACAACTGGAAACGAAACGAAGAAGATAAACGTAGCAGTACTTGCAGAGGAACCTCTTGGCTGGGGTTCAGGTAAACATTATTTCCCAGCAATATTGGATGGCTATTCATGGACTGCCAAAGATAGGATTTACAGGATGTCTGCAACATATCTAAATGACAAAGATATATTACAAGGAAAACTAAACATTTCTGATTTTGATGTTTTATTAGTCCCAGGAGGGGGAGTTGGAGATAGTGAATCAATAATTAAAGGTTTCAATTGTTTAAGAAATGTGAAGAAATGGAAAAAAAATGTTTGCAGATTTATAAAAGATGGTGGAGGTTGTGTTGGAATTTGCGGTGGAGCTGCTCTTATTACAGGATTAACAACCGGGTCTGGCAGCACCACTACGACATTTACAGAAAGGCAATATAATAAAAGTTCCCTCGAGATTACATATGTCAATTCATATTATAGAGATCTTGCAATGCCGCTTTTCTATCCATTTCAAAGAAAATATCCGGAAAAAACTGGTGCAATGGCATACGTATTTTCTTTTGCCCCTGGAGAAATAGTTGATGGTACCAAGGTTTTCACAGGAGGGGTTCCTATAGATTTTCCCATATGTCATAATCATCCAATTTTTTCTGATTATTCAAAGGATACAATTCGTATTAGATGGTGGGGCGGTCCTGCGCTTGTTGTATCCAAAAATCCAGATAGGGACGTTAAAATCCTTGCAAGATATCCATCGCAGGAATTATCTGAAAATGATTCTACAAAGATTTATGCGTGGAGATATACGGGAGGTATTCGCGGTCTTCTTTTGGGCATGATAAAAGCTTTCAGATTTATAAAAACAGAAAAGGAAAGTTTGAAAAAATTACTAATTTATGCATATTTTTTTGCAGGAGATTGGGAAAAATCTGGCAAACTTATTAAGTTGAATTTTTCAAACAAACCATGCATGACTGCGGAAATTTATCCCAATGAAAACAAGGGCAGAATACTCCTATGTGCGGCTCACCCAGAATATATGATATGGCATGGTGGCCACATAGATGAGGTTGATGACAATAATTTTAACTGTATTGCTACAGGTTTTCATCAATGGAAAAATATTGCAAAACTAAGTGATAAAGCAATAGAAGAACTTACTCATACTTGGTGGATTGTTCGGAGAATTGTTGCATGGGCTGCAAAAGTACCTAATGACCATCTTCCACCAATTGAAAAGGGAAAAATCACCAAAAAGGAAGAAAAGATCTTATCCGAACAGGTATTTTGGGATGGGCGCACTATTAGCCAAATAAGAGACATTTGAAATTACAAAAATATTCAAAATCTAGTCTATGCAACAGATACAAGAGAAAACATGGGCAAAAAACCATCAGCATTTGTATCGCAGAGTGGGGATTTTTTAAATTTATAAAAATAGAAGATTTTACATAATGATGGCAAATATAATATTTGTTGTGGAGGGTGTAAAGATGAAATCATATAAAATCACAATAGAAGATCCCTTTGTCCAGAAGTGGTTTAACTATTTGTATGATCAAAGTAGATTAGGTGCAACTGTCGAAAGAATCACAAAATATTATATCGATTGCATTCATCAGCCTGATGAAGAAGAACTCAAAGAATGCTGTGCTGTAAAAACAAAAAAGAATGGTTTTATCTCTCGTACCCTTAAAAAATTCGATAGAAAACCAAAAGAACCTAAAATTAAATTTTCCCTTGATGACATTCTCCTTGCAAATGGCCCACCACTGGAAAAATAATTAGATTCCGTAATAAATCGTCTTTTTCAAAATACCTCACACAAAGCAAATATTTAAGAAGGTGATTTTTATATGACCTCGCATTAGAACATAGGAGCATAAAAATGATAGAAGGAACCGTAAAATTCTTCAACATGAGAAAAAACTTTGGATTTATAACCGGGGACGATGGAAAAGATTACTTTGTCCATACAAGCGGATTAGCCGAAGGAACTTTATTAAATGAAGGAGATAAAGTCTCTTTTGAAGTTGTCGAAGGAGATAAAGGCGAAAAGGCTGAGAAAGTTAAAAAACTTTAATCCCTTTTTTAAATTATCCATATAAGAAAATGGATTTGTTACAAATCAATCTTGGGGCTGAGTTGTAATAGTTGTTTGTCGAAAGAGTGGGTACTAATGCCCACAGACGTTTTTTTTATCAATCAAAAATTTGGTTTTAGGCATACAATGAAAATTTTAGATGATTTTATAGATGTCTATGATGTCTACTGAGATATTGTGGTCGTTTATTGCTCTGATTTCGAGCGTATGAAGCCCACGTGTTGTTTGTAGATCCCACGTAAATGGCACATCATCATCAGTATGTTGTTTTACATTATCAATGTAGAATTCCACTTGGTTGGCGTTTTCAGCGGTTACTTCAACTATCAGTTCCCCAAAAATTCTAGGGGATGCTTTTTGAATAGGCATTTTCTTGAAAAATGTTGTGAATTCTTGTCCAAAAAAATAGGTTTGGAAATTCTTAGGTGTTTCAAGTTGTACTTTGGGAACATCAGGTTTCAAGTTACCATACGCTCCATCTATATACATTATTCCTGTCCCTTCACCATACCATTTTGCAAACATGTTTGCGTCATATGCAATTTTAAGCCAACCGCCCTCCCCCCATTTTGTTCCTGCGCTGTTCTTTACAATCCAACATTGTTCATTGTCATCATAGCCCACCATACTCATTACATGTCCTCCAGCAAGTCGTCCCCATCTGTGTATGTACACCCCTCCAGTATAGTAGTGAAAATCCTTCCAGAAATAGACACATATGCTAAGTGGACCGTATTCCATTAATGCTGTTTTTATTGCTTCTTCAGTGTGTTCTACCCAACCCCACTCCAATATTTTTACTGTTCTATTTTCCCAGCCTTGCAGACTTTCAAAGGGGTAATCAAATGCCCTATGTGGATCTGGATAACATCCTTCGTCCGGGACGCCATATTCTATCAAGTAGTTTGCTGCATCTACTATGTCTACATATCCCGCTTCATAGGTCCCACCAGCGTAGAAATAGAGGTGTGTTTCTGAGAGATCGGGGTTATATAGTTCCCCCATCTGGTATTGCATTAATGTTTCAAGTGAAGCACATAATGCGTAAGCTTCACATGTCGGAGCTGGTGCTTGATTTTTGATTGGAGTGGTGTAATCAATACCGTTTATATTACGCCAGCTGAAATATGAAGGTAAGTCAGTTGTTTCAATTTTTTTTGCTTTTTCAACCGAAGTAGCAATTGTTGTAAGCAGTATTATAGCAATGACAATTGTCATTGTTTTCTTCATATGATGTTACCCCTATTCTAATAAGATATTCATAATATATATGTCGCTATTAATATATAACATTAGGGTTGCCAATTTGTTAAAACCCTAGTTAATTATATTTAGATCATGGAATGAACATCAATTTAAAATCGATAAACCTGTAAACAAGGTATTAAATTGATCCGAACTAGCAAATTCTAGAAAAATAATGGGGTAACTAGAAAAATTTCCATACTATGATCTCATCCCTTACTTCATTTCCCAATCTGTCAAAAGCAACAACTGAGATATTATGTTTTAGAAACACCCTATCATCCCATGTCCACTGATATGGTTCCTCCATATCTGTTTCTTGAAGAATTCCATCGACATAAAACTCAACAAAATATATACTTTCAGAACAAGTAGTGTCAACATCAATTTTTCCAAAAATGATGGGGGTAACAAAAGGGATTATCTTGTTATTTAAAAAGTATATTGCTGATTCTGGATTTATTATATCAATTTCAGGCTGAACATTAGAAACTCCTTCTCTCCTCATTGAAGGATCACCATACAGATTATAATTATATATATTCTTATATTCATAATACCAGTCATCCCAACCAAAATTATGGTGAACAAAGTATTTTGATTCATAAAGAGCTACACCTATAGGTTCAGGTCCTTCTGGACCATCAATCATGTAATGATTAAACTCGTAACATAATGCTTCTGCTCCTGAATGTGTCTGAGTAAAATTAATTGATATAGCTGCAGGACGTGTAGCACTACATATGGCTACAGCTGCACCAAATGATTCTTTTATAAGCATATCAATCCCAAGATTACCATAACCTGTTGGTTCAGGATAACCAACAAGACAAGATACAGCAAAGACTATTGAGGGATAGTCATCTTCCAATTGTGAGTAGATATTAATTTGTGGTTTACCGAGTAGTTCATTTCCAGCATACTCAGGAATTCCATCGCCATCATCCCAGTCCCATATGGTACGGCCCACTGCGGTAGCTGATCCATGACCTGCCCAATTAACAACTGCATACTTTCCATTTCTCCAGTCAGAAGTAAAATTAGGTTCACTGATAGCATCCCAATTATATTTTGAAGGTGAAAGACCTTCCTGCTCTGAATAATGACTGACTGTCCAACCATCCATAATTTCTTCTTCAATCGCATAAAGGCAGCTAGCACCATCTATATCATGATCAATTTCATATTGATAATCCTGGTTTTTATAAAACAACATTGAACCAGCTTGTAATGCATTATTCTTCCATTCACTGGTATCTTTTTCATATGCAAAGATTGTATCAAGAGTATATATTACCTCAGAGGACACACTTGTTGCAATCCTTCCTACATACACTTCAGCTTTGAAATCAGGTTGATCTTCTTTATGTTCGCCATAGTATCCATCTCCATCACTGTCCCATGATTCAGCATCACTTAAGGATAAATCAGCGTAATAGTAATCAGTTGGTACTTCACCACCATTTGACCAGCTATAAATATCAAAATTATGATTCTGTGGATCTGGATAACAATAGCGCATAGGGATTGTTTCGTGATCACCAACTATTAAAACATAATTTATCCCCCAGATTTGATAGTATTCTCTTAAGAAATTTCGAATTTTTGCTGGTAAATCATCTCCAGATTGACCCTGAATTAAAACATCTGATATTTTAACGATTTTAATTTTAAAACCTAAAGATTCTTTCCATGAAAGGAATGTTGATGATGCAATCGGGTTTTCTAAATTATCTGAAGTTATTATTACATAATCATACCCTTCATTGATATTACTATGAACTCTTGGTGTAAATGTAAAGGAAATATCATTAATATCTGACTTTTTATTATATGTTTCAACAATATGAAATGATGATAGTTCATCGATTTGATATATTGTGTTCTCATCATTAGAAATTTGATTATTTTGTTTTGAGGCTACACCTGTGAATCCAGATATTAAAAAAATGAAAATAATTAGTATTACTTTATATTTTTTCATATTTATTGTCCCCAGATATATTATAGTGTTTTTCTTAATAAAACTTTGTATGTGGATATTCTCAGTATAAATACAAATAACCAACTCTTGAAAAGGCGGTTTGGGGTTGTAGATTTGAAGGGAGTGAATGGTATGGGGGAAAAAATTGAGATTGATGAGAAAGAAAGATTGAAG
>JAUWWG010000123.1 GCA_030616985.1 Thermoplasmatota archaeon | reverse complement strand
TACCAATCATAATCACGGCCAGGCTCATCAACACTGGCTACAACAAGACCTTTAGTCCATTGAGTTGGAGCATAAAGCCCATTAACGCCTGCTCCAGTTGCATAATTAATCGGATATTGAGTATTCCAAATTATAGCAGACCATCCACCGCCAGCTTCTGGATCTGATACATCCGGGAAATCCATGGTCCACATATACGTATCGCTTATTGGTACAAGTGTTCCAAATGCTCCGATACCATTGTAATCAAGATCTGGTAAATCTATATCAGGAAATTCTCCGAAATCAAATATCACGATGTCCTCATCCGATGGCCAAGTTGCTCCGTCATCGGATGAATATTTGAAACCAACTGTTGTTACCGATAGATCCGGTAATTCTATATCCGCAGCTACCATAACTCCGCCTATTCGATTAGCCGCAAGGGACGGAGATATATCATCTGTCTCAAGCCCTATTAATTGAAAATCCACTCCCATTGGCATTATCGAATTATAAGAGGATATAGTTTTAATAACGCCTGTGCGCTCAATTTCATATGTTTCAGCCACTAATTCACGTTTCAGCCCGCTTGCTGAAGATTCATCGTTAGCAAATGCTGTTACAGGCATAAAAAGCGCCAATGCAACAGTGAATGCGATTGCAGCCTTAAAAAAACATTTTTTGTCCTTATTATACATTTTTATATCTCCTATTCATATCTTTTCCTTTTTTTGTAGAGATTTCGCTCTACGCGTTCCAAACTTGTCATTAATTCAGTGCCACCCCCATCCTGTCAAATTCCTCTACCGAGTAGCCGAACATTTCAAAAATCACATCAATCCGATCCAACTTTCTCTTACGATAATAGTTATTATATTCCTCCCGATTATCATCATGAATTTTCTTCTGGTACGCTAGTAACTTTTTTCTATTCTTCTGATAATACTCTTTCCGGCATAACTGCTGCCTTTTCTTACGATCCCAAGCTCGTTGCACCGATGCCGATACCTTTTTCTTTGTCTCTTCTGAAAGAGGTTTTCCATAATTCGGATTATTTGGACCCCTACATGCCAATGATAACTTTTTCCTAGTTTCCTCAGAGCAAGGCGTTCCCTTCTTAGCTAGAGAGATCTTTTTCTTTGTCTCTTTTAGGAGAGGCTTCCCATAATTGTGATTTTTAGGTCCTTTCTGCGATTCGGACATTTTTTTTCGTGTTTCTTCGGTATGATGCCTACCTGTAAGAGACAATGAGATATTATTCCGATGCTCTTCGGAGAGGGGGCTCCCGTAATTGTGATTTTTAGGTCCTTTCTTAGCCAATGATAATTTTTTCTTTGTTTCTTTTGAAAGATGTCTCCCTGTCAAGGATTGCGATATTTTCTGTTTTGTTATATCAGATAAATGTGTACCTATCCTAGATTGTGCTAAAACATTTAGGCGATCTTGACTTCCGGGATAGATGCCGCTTGGCATTTCTAGTAATTCCCCCATTTGAGAGCGTGCTTCATTTTCTTTAACACTCCATTTTGTTGCTTTATCTATATAATCCAACTCTTATATAAATGTTTCTATATTTGGTTTTTTATTAATGCCAAAATGATTAAACTTCAATCCTACCATTTCATTTCACCTAGTCTTTTACGTTGTTTATCAGATACGAAACCTCTTTGGAGATGGATCGGTAGCTCTTTTTGGCCCGTTCTCTGAGTTTTTTTTCATCTTCTTTGCTCAGGCTTATGGTGATTTTGCCCGTGCTTTTGCTTATCACAACTCTTCACCTTTGAAAGTAGTTATACACATAGTTACTAATAAATCTTACTAAATAATAAAGTTTACCAATTAGTATTAAAGTTCTCATAAGATATTTATGGGAAAATAGTTGGGATTTAACCTGTTAGAAATTCCAATAGTGATTTTATAACTATTCCTCTTCTTCTTCTGCCTCTTCCTCATCGAAATCAAACCACTTTGTATTATGCTTTGGCTCTGTCTCTGGCTCAGAAGATGTAACAAGATACTTTCTTCTTTCTTCCTTTAGATTCGGGTTGTCGTTTGCAACCATCGTTCCATCGGGGTGATCATGCCAGATAAATGGCCTGAGATCATTTGAATCATACTCGAAATACATTAGGCACATCCAACACTTTGCCTCTGGCATTATTTTTCTACTTCCACGATCTGAGCGCCACCTGCATACTTCTGTATGGAATCAATCGTGTCAAGGCAACTCTGTTTCTGAGTATATCCTTCGCTTGTAGCGATTATCTGGCCATTTGGAGCGACCATTCTGAAGCGGAACTCGTCTTTCCTGTCTTGAAATACTTCAAATTTGTACGGCATCTTCTTTTTCACCTCCTTTTTCCAACCACAATTATCACATTTAATAACAACAATGCCATTAGTTTCTTTATATGAGAGATTGCCTCTACATCTTGGGCAAGTATATCCGTCTTCCATAACTAAATCCGATAATGACATTTTTTCAACACCTTCATTTATAACATTCCTCTCTTGTCACTGTATATCCGCAAATCAAACAACGTATTAACTTTCCATCTTTTGTTTGGAAAAGTTTATAACCATCATTTGGACAGAACCCTTTCATTTTTTCACCAACATTATATTACTTTTTTCTCTTGTTCTACTCCTTGGAGAACCATACAGCTTAAATAGGCAACAACCCCTACTGCTCTTTGTGCTTGAGAAAGTCCATCTATCTTTAGCTTTTTGCAAACTCTTCTTTCTGCCTTATGATATTCTTGATGCAGCATCTCGCATACTTTTTCGTCTATCTCAATCATTTTTTCACCTATATACTGTGTAATGTTAATAATTTACGAAGAATGCTTTGGACAGAAACAATGGTCTCTATCGACTATCTTCCAACCACTCCTAGTCAATTGATCGATAAATTCATCTTCATCTTGTGCCAAATCTTCATATGATTCACTGCAATCTTCTTTATCACAATCACAAGCAAATGTTTTTCCACCATGTATTACCATTAATTTTTCACCTCCTTCCTCTTTTTCATCATCTTCTGTATATCATTTATCATCCAAAGTATCCCGAATGCCATGCTACCTGAGAAGACAAACGCAGCGATTATCTCTGCAATTGGAGTATAGTTACCTGTAACTAGTACTAGTGCCATTAATAATCCTGAAATTATAAAGCATACTATCAAGTACATGACAATTATTGAAGCAAATAATGGAATTCGTATTATCTTAATTATGTTCATTTTTTCACGAAACAGTTCCTATACCTTTCAGTATAAATATCATTAATTCTTTATATAACACTGTAACCTTTTTAAAATCATCCTCTGATAGCCTATCTTGTAAAAACTTCTGCATTTCTTCAGCCTTATCTGCTGCCTTTGTCCCTATCTTTAGTAATTCATTTTCCCTCTCTTCATAGCTTCCTTCTTTAAAATCTATCATTTTTTCAGCTCCTTTATTTTTTCCATCCTCCATTGATGAAGTAAATCTTTATTTATATCACATAAAAACGTGAGCACAGCTGCTGCAATCAATGACCATACAAATATTTCCCAATAGGGCCTAAAATATTCAGGGAGATAAATACTATTTAAAAAATTTGTGAGGATGAATGCCCCTAACCATATTAAATACATAATCAAAAAACTCTTTCCTACAGAAAGGTAGAATTGGGCTTTTTTTGACATCATTTTTTCAGCTCCATATTTTCCATAACATGTTCTAATCTTGCCGAAAGTGCATTAACCTCAAGTTTCACTGCATCAATTGTCTCATATAACATCACTAAAAAACATGACCTATGCCAGCAACTAGTAAATAAATGATGCTTCAATTCTGACATATCAACAAAGTCGTTTCCTTTTATTTTTTTTCTACATATACCACAGTATTTTCTCAATTAATCACCTCCGGCGTTATTTCAACGCTTCCTTCTTTAAAATCTATCATTTTTTCACATCCTGTTTCTTCATAAGATTTACAACTTTACATCTACAATGAAAACAAATTTGATATTCATCTTCTATTTCACGGAGAGATTTGATCGAAAGTGTGTGTACAACCCCTACATGTGTTTCCCCTTGTGGTTTTATTTCTTCACCACAACAATCACAATAATATCGTATCATTTTTTTTTCACCTCCTGCTTCCTTTTAGCATGAATTATCCACTCCAATACATCACCATCTAGATCCTTTGTAACAACCTGAAACTGTATCTCTTGTACCTCCATCCCCCTTGATTTCCATAATTCTTGAATTTGCTGTTCAAGCGTTTTGTATTCCGCGTTTTTATCCCATAATCTTTGGTGTTCTGCGTTTTCACTCTTGTTCACGTTCATCCCTTATCTTTATTTTAATAGTCGATGTTGGATCTCCTTTCTTCTTCATCAGAAGATCTATCAACCATTTAATCTCCGTAGGGTGATTAAATCGCACAACGGCTTTTTTCTTATCCTTAATGGTCAATTTGAGCATCTATCTCCTCTTCCGATTCCAAGGCTTCTTCTTCCAAGGTTTAAAATCTACTGGACCATGATTCGCCGGGATCGTCTTTATTTCGATTAAGTCTCCTCTTTGATTGGAGACCAGTATGATCTCTTGAGATTCTGTTCTATGGCAGTCTCTGCATGGCCAAAACAATGTTATCTTTGACTCGTTTCTCATTCTATGTCCAAGCCCTTAAATCGCTGGGAACGCTCTTTTATCTCTTTTGCCGATGTTACCTGTCGCTCTATCGATTCATCTACCATTTGATATGCTACAGATTTTATTACCTTAAGCTCGTCTTCGTCTAACTCTATGCCTTTTTTTTCTTCCCAGTATTTTATTAATTTTTCTATTACGTCTTCCGTCTTATCATTCATTCTCTTTTCCCCCACCAAGTCTTTTTATGCCGTTCTCCGCCGCTTTGAGAACATCATCAACAACGTCTCTGATAATGTTTAATTTCTTTTTAACTTCCTCGAGCTCATTTAAGAACTGATCGCCAATTTCCTTACCATCTTTCTTATCAGATGTCATTGTGATTTCACCAAATATGTTGGTTTTTCTTCAGCTTCAAGACCTTTAATAATCAAATAACGAGCTGCTGGGGAAAGTTGCATAAAACCCTTTTTTTTCTTAAAATCCTTCAATTTTTCATGTAAATCATCCGGCAGTCTAATTGTTAATCGATACAGATTATTATCCTCTTTTGTCATCTCTCCGTCATATGAGGTATGTCGTATTCCTTATTTATACCTATCGATTTTTTTCGCATAACACTCTTATGAGAAAGTTTTTAAAGTCGCTAAATATTGCAAGAGATGAAAAAATGATGAGAACATGTGTCATTTGTGGGAAAAAGCATGATTGCAGAGAATATACCTGTTCAGATAAGTGTCATGAGATGTTTAAGCAGAAGTTGGTCAAGGAATTTGGTGAGTACAAGATCGTTGTCGATATGGTCACTGGAAAAGAGCATCGAGTCCCTATTGCCGATATCTTCGAGAAAGGGCTTAAGCAAGAGGATTTGAAAAATTATCCCGTAGTGGTTATAGGAAGATAAATATGGAAAGCGGAATGGCCGATAGAAAATTGATCATACAGAGAGCAAAAACGGCGTACCAATTACTTGATGCCATTTTTGAATTTTACGGTTGCCAACATTGTAGCTTATGTTGCCGAGCATACACTCCAGTGATCCAAAAGAGAGAAATAGAAAGCCTCTCTCATTATTTGAAAATCAAACCCAAGAGATTCAAGAGGAAATACTGCAACAAACTGAACCTTCCTCTTAGCAAATACGAGTTAAAGGCCCCTTGTCCGTTTATTGATGGTAAAATTTGCACTGTTTACTCTCTGCGCCCAAGCATATGTAAACTTTTTCCTTTTGAATTGGACCCACGGGACTGTATTGTTCGTTTGGTTAGTATTGAAGTTTGTCCTACGGCTACTTTGATCTATTATGATCTTTTGGATTTCCACGCTAGGATTAAACATCTGTTGCCGGTATCTAAAGAAGAAGAGAGAGAAGTAGCCGAGACTATTGATAGATTGGAAAAAATGTTTGTCGACAAACGAAAAGAGAAGGGCATATGTGAATCGACAGGAGGACAATATGCGGTACTTTCACTTATGCAGTGGTATTTTTTCGCGTTGGATAGAATTGATAAGGTTGACGATATTGAAGAACGTGTCAAGAGTTATTATGAGAAACAGAAGGTGAAACAGGAGGTTTTATGCAGGAAAAAATCGGATTGATAATAAATGATATTACAGTTGATGAAACAAGGGAAATCATGAAGAAGGTTAGGGAAATCGAGCAGAGAGATACAAGCAGGCTTATTTTTACTCAGATTAAAGGCTTAGAACATAAACCTGTTGAGGAAGCCGCCGAAGTGGTGAGGAAAGTGTTTCCTCGGAAGAAAATTGCTAGGTGAAAAAATGGTTGAAATATGGGTTATATATGATCATCCAATAGATTTTCCCGATGAATTTGTTGCTAGAAAGTTTATTTTAGATAAACCTACAAAGGATATGATAGTTATGCCCAGTCTTGATGAATTGAGAAAAATGCTACCACTGGGTCTTACGAGACTGGATAGATGTTTAGAGGATGATCCTAGAATAATTGAAGTTTGGTTGTGAAAAAATGAAGTTCAAAGCAGAACTATACTATCATAACAAAAAAATCGCCGAAGGACCTTTTGAAGAAGAACCATTTAGTATCGGCATTCCTGGACCTGAAGGCATGTTGGGTCTTCGCAACACGGCATTTTATGTCAAATGGTTTAAAGAAGAG
>JAUWWG010000081.1 GCA_030616985.1 Thermoplasmatota archaeon | reverse complement strand
TTCCATCTGAATAGCTGTTTTGATTGCGTCTTTTACATTTATTTTATCCATTATTTTACCCCTCATTAATTAATAGCTTTCAACCCAGATTTCATAGTAGCTCTGTGGATGCTGACAAGCTGGACATTTCTTTGGCGCATCTTTCCCTTCAAAAACATATCCACAGTTTCTACACTTCCATTTCACAATTTTGTCTTTTTTGAAAACCTGGTTTTTCTCAACATTTTCCAGTAGCTTTCGATATCTTTTTTCATGATAGGCTTCTACTTTTCCTATTTCTCTAAAGCTTCGAGCAACCTCTGGAAATCCTTCTTTTTCTGCAGTATCTGCAAAATCTGGGTATAATGTACCCCATTCCATTTTTTCTCCTTCAGCTGCTGCAAGTAGATTCTCAGAAGTAGATCCAATAATTCCTGCTGGATACATAGCCTGTATTTCAACATCTCCACCCTGAAGATGTTTGAAAAAAACCTCAGCATGTTCTTTTTCATTATCAGCAGTCTCAGTAAAGATCGCTGATATTTGCTCATATCCCTCTTTTTTCGCTTTTGAAGCAAAAAAAGAGTACCTGTTTCTAGCCTGTGATTCCCCAGCAAAAGCCGCTAGTAGATTCTTTTCTGTTTGAATTCCTTTTAAACCTTTCATTTTTCTCATCTCCATTTCTGTTTCCATAAATTTATCCTCCTTAATCAAGTAGTCTTTTTTCTCCTGTCATCTTTTGAATATCAGTAATGTCTTGAGATGCTTCAAGACAACCTAGGTATTCACCGTTTTTATCTCGCAGGGCAAGATATTGGATTAGGATCTTGTGTTTTTCCCCTTTATCTCCAAGTGGTAGATCAATCCAAAAAGTTGCTTTATCTCGTTTTTTTGTTTTCATTTCATTTAGAATTTGTTCTACTTTTGCTAGGCTTTTTTCTGGATGACATTTTCGGACGTTTCTTCCAACAACGCCCTCAGGTCGTTTGAATATTCTTGTTTCGTGTTTATTCCATGCTAATACTTCATCATTTGCATCCAAAACTGAAAACTCAACTGGTAATGTTTCCAGAATTGCTTCTAATACATTGTCTGGTAATTTTCCTAGCATTTTCTATTCTCCATATGATTTTTCTTATTGTTGTATTTCATCTTTGATTTGTTGAAGATTTTCGGCATGTAAATCAAGGTGATCTGTTTCAATTTCAACAAGTGCACCGAAAAACTCTTTCAATCTTGGCTCAGTTGCCTCATCTCTAAACTTTTTGTAGGCTTTTATTGCACGGTTTTCTCGTTCCCAGCCCTCTTTTGTATTAGCTGGGGCATTTGCGTTGCATGCTTGTTTTTCTAATTCAGGTCTAGAGATTTTCAAAAACTTTGAGATAGCGGAGGCGTGTTCACGTTCAACTTTCATCAGTGCTTTAAACTCAGCAAAGCTATAATGATCACCTATTTTCTCTGCAGCGTTTTTTGCGCAGTCATAAAATGCAGCGTTATCCAGTTCAAGTTGTAATGCTGCCTCTAGGTTTCTGCGTGATATATCACTTAGATTTACATTGAATTCATGTGGGTTCCAATCATCTGCTTCAATAAAAAATCGCTGTGGTGCACCACAAAACGGACATTGTGCAGGTGCTTCTGTTCCAATATATGGATCGCCACATATCCGACATCTAAATACCTTTACCTTTGTCATATTATACCTCCTATTTCTTCTTAACATATTTTCCTAGCTTATTTCCTGTTTTTTTCACATCTATCAATTCTTTTTCATCTGGAACGTAGTTGAGATTAGTAAATATCTGGCTTTATCTCAACAGCGTTCAATTAAATCACTCCTTCTTCTCAAAATCAACTTTTGAAGCTCCACATACAGGACATACCCAGTCATCAGGAATGTCCTCGAATTTTGTCCCGGGTTCTATACCATTATTGGGGTCTCCTTTTTCAGGATCATAAACATAGCCACATACTTTGCAAACATATTTGTCCATTTTTCTTTCCTCCTTTTTTGTTTCTTTATCAACCATGCTACTATAGGTTGGTGCAGTCTTTGGTGATATGCCTCCTTTTACTTTATGATAATACTCATACGTCATTGCGGTATCTTCAGTTAAGATTTCTGCATCGACAACTTTACCTATAAAAATTGAATGTGTCCCCACATCAATTTTATCTATTACGTTTGCCTCGATATATGCGAGACTATAATCTAATACAATCGGTGCCTTTGTGTTTCCAAACTTATAGGTAACGTCTTTAAATTTATCGATGTCTCTTCCTGATTTAAAGCCAAAGGTTCCAATAAACGACATAGGAGTTTTTTCAGAAAGAACAGAAATTGTAAAGACTCTGCTGTTTTCAATATACTTATGTGTTAAATTCTGTTTATTGATACTGACTGCAATTGTGGGTGGCTCTGCAGTAACCTGGAACAATGCATTAGCAATCTGTCCGTTAATTTTATCTTTCTTTTTTGAACAGATTATGTAAAGGCCGTATGAAATCTTATGTAACGTTTTTTCATTCATTACTAACCTATTTCTCCTGTTTTTCCATACATTTCTTACATATTCCTTTGAAGTATCCATGCACTTCTTCTACCTTATGCCCCTGATCTATGGTCTTTTTAATGTTTGGACATTCTAACTCTATATCGATTATATCACCACATCTTTTGCATAAAAAATGATGATGCATCGATTTTTTGAAATCGTATCGTAGTTCAGAAGGAGATATTGTTATTGATTGGATGATATTATGATTCTGAAGTGTATCGAGTGAATTATAAACCGTTGTTTTTGAAAGTGATGGGTTTTTTTCTTTGAGGTCTGTATATATTCTGTCAGCTGTTGGATGTGTTCTGTTCTCATCTAAATATTTCATTACTGCGAGTCTCTGGGGAGTTATTTTTAATTGATTTTGTTTTAATATTTCCACATATTTTTCCAAATAAATCACCAATTTATCAACGTATTACAACTTTGTAATCAATACAATCTAACATGATATACAAATTATATATTTAAACTTTTTCATAACCATTTTTATCAATACAAAACTAATATTCTAGATAGAATAGAAAAAAATAGAGATGTCAAGGACACAGGCAATAAATGATTGGTGAGGGGAGGAGGAAAGGACGGGATGAAAAAACCCTTTTACCTGTGAGTTGGCATCTCTAATGTGTAATTATTTCCAATTTATACTCATTACAATTTAACAAGTAATACAATATGACTATTTAAAGTTTTCTAATATGTAAAATCAAGGGACATCGGTAACATTCATCAAAAACGAAAAGAAGCAAACAGCATGTATTAAATTTCTGAAGAATATTTACATGTGAAACAATTTAATTACCAAAAAATAATTAGGGGCATCCCAGCACAATGAAAAAAGGAAGCTTATGAACTCATATAATATAGAAAAAAAAGACATGAATATACTTCTGGACCGCTTCTTAGAAGATTACAAAGTTTTCGGTCCAACAAGACCAGGTGCTGATTCAACATTTGATGAAATAACTTCCATAAAACAACTCCATCTTGATTATACATCCACGGTTCTCCCCCCTAAGAAATTCTTTCATCCACCAAAAGAAACGCTGTTTTCATTTGAATTAAAAAATGATAAATTCACCACGAAAGAAAGTATACAAGATAAAAAAATACTTATCCTAGGGATTCACCCATGTGACGTGCACGCTATCCTAAAACTTGATAAATTTTTTTCAACCGACTTTAGTGATACATACTATCAAAACAGGAGAAAAAACACTGTTTTGGTAGCAATAAACTGTGTTGAACCAAGTGAACATTCTTTTTGTAGCTCCATGGGTACAGGACCCTATCTCGATGAAGGATACGATATTCTACTAACGGATATTGGAACAAAATATCTTGTAGAGATAGGATCTAAAACGGGACAAAAACTTGTTGAAGGAGTAAATCTCAGGAAGGCAACTGAAACAGATTTCCATGAAAAAGAAAGGCGGTTGAAGCTGATGGAGAAAAAAATCAAGAAATTTATGAATACAACATGGCTACCAAGAATCGCTCGAGAGAACCTCGATCACGAGGTTTGGCTTGATCTGGGTGAGCACGGTGGAGTTGATGGATCATTTCCTTGTTTATCATGTGGATCCTGTTCTCTAGTCTGTCCCACCTGCTATTGTTATGATGTCTACGATACCATGGATCTATCATTAATAAGTGGAACAAGAAATCGAGAATTGGATTCTTGTCAATTGCTTGAATATGGTGAAGTAGCTCTTGGTGATAACTTTAGAAGGGATAGGAAGGACAGGATACGTCATTGGATGTTGTGTAAATTTGGAGCTGCAGCTGGTGGTAAGAATTCCAGCTGTGTAGGCTGTGGTCGATGTATACGTGTTTGTCCTTCTAAAATTGATCTAACAGAGGTAGCTAAGGTCATTAGGGGAGGTAAACAGCGATGAATGAGTATTCTCCAAATCTGGCAGTCATAAAAAAGGTTAGAAAAGAGACACATGACACAAACACCTATACGCTTGAATTTTCTGATAAAAAACTTCAAAAAAGTTTCTCGCCTGCACCAGGTCAATTTATGATGCTAAGTTTGTTTGGTATTGGAGAGTCTGCTATTTCTCTCTCAGGCACTAGCAATAATGGTTCTGTAACTACAACCATACGTAACGTAGGTAGTGTAACCAATGCGGTTCTCAGGTTGAAAGAAGGAGATTTTATTGGAATGCGAGGCCCATATGGGAATGGGTGGCCGCTGGAAAGGGCAGAAGGAAAGAATGTGTTGATTGTTGTGGGAGGAATGGGAATTGTTCCTCTTAGAGGTGTTGTCAATTATATAAAAAATAATAGGAAGAAATTTGGAGATTTGGAAATCATTTATGGTGCTCGAACTCCAGATGATATGCTTTTTAGATATGAGTTTGAAAAGTGGAAGCAGATAAAAAACACCAGGCTGGATCTAACCGTTGATGAATTGCCCATCGAGACTACGTCTAAATGTAAAATAGGACTTGTTACCTCGTGTTTTCCAAGTATGAAAACTCATCATAAGAATGCCATAGTGTTGGTATGTGGTCCTGAAATAATGATGCGGTATGCAGCAAAATGTCTGGAAACAATAGGATTCAAAGACCAGCAAATTTATCTCTCGTTAGAACGACGGATGAAATGTGGTATTGGTAAATGTGGTCATTGTCAAATTGGCTTAAAATATGTTTGTAAGGATGGACCTGTGTTTAACTACGCTGATATTAAACCATTTATCCATCCACTATAATAATAGTGAGAAAGAACCTATGAATGAAAAACCAAAGATAGCTATATTCAAATTCACCGGATGCGCTGGGTGTCAACTAGAATTTCTTCATTTAGAAGAAATATTCCTAGATATTCTTGAGTTATTTGACATCAGTTACTGGGTCATGGTTAAACGAGATAATGATGAAACGGGATGGGATATTAGTCTTGTTGAAGGTGGGATCTCCACTCCAGAAGAAATAGAAGAGATTAAACAAATTAGGATGAAAACAAAATTCCTCGTAGCTTTTGGTGATTGTGCCATTGGTGGCTGTATCCCCTCCATACGGAATTGGACACCGCAATTGGATGCTGAGAGTCAAGTGTATCGTGATACATCTGTCATTCAATCCACAAAGGTGTTTGGGATTGGAGAATATGTCAAAGTAGATGCTATATTGAAAGGGTGTCCAGCTCACAGAGATACCATCGTAGAACTGTTGAAGTCTGCACTTTTAGAAATACGACCACGACTGAGACAACATCCTGTCTGTGTTGAATGTAAATTCAGAGATAACGCCTGTCTTATCACCAGTAAGAAAATGGCCTGTATGGGTCCTGTTACTAGTGCAGGATGTGGTGCTATATGCCCCTCATTAGGTAGAGAATGCGAAGGATGCTTTGGACCAATGAGCAACCCAAACACTTCAGCATTAGCCAGCATTTTCAAAGATCTAGGTTTCAATGAAAAAGACATCAAACGAAAGTTCAGAAAATATGCTGGTATGTCTCCAGAATTTAGGAAGGAGGCAGGTCACTAATGGGAGAAATAAACATAGATGTTAACTACTTAGCACGGGTGGAAGGGCGTGGAGCATTACATGTTAGGATTGCAAAAGATGGAAAAGTAAAAGATCTAAAGTTTAGAATATATGAACCACCTCGTTTTTTTGAATCATTCCTCATTGGCAGAAGATATGATGAACTAATGGAACTTACCTCCAGAATCTGTGGGATTTGTCCTGTTGCCCATCAGATAACTGCACTCAGGGCAGTTGAAAACGCACTTGGAGTAGAACCTAGCCAACAAACAAAGGATTTACGAAAACTTTTGGCTATAAGCGCGCATATACAAAGTAATGTGCTCAGTATGTATTTCCTCTCCTTGCCAGATCTTATGGGATATGAAAGCATCATTCCAATGACCAAAGACCACTTACATATTGTAAAGAGAGGATTGAAACTTAAGAAACTTGGTAACGATATAACTGATCTTATCGGTGGAAGAGCTGTACATCCTGTTACTGCAGTAGTAAATGGATTCACAGCGTTACCGAGTAAAAACAAACTGCAAGTTACTCGAAAACGATTAAAAGAAGCAAAACAGGATGCCTATGACACTGTTGATCTTTTCTCAGAAATAGAAATACCTGATTTCAAACGTAAATGTGAACATATGGCAATGTCTGATCCAAAAGAATATGCTATAAACCGTGGTAGATTCAAGTCAACTGAAGGGTTAAATGTTGATGAAATGAATTATCGAAATTATATCTCTGAAGAGCAAAAATCATACTCCACCGCACTTCATTCACATGTTAAAAACAGAGATTCTTTTATGGTCGGGCCACTCCCGAGAGTCAACATCAATTTCAATCAACTCTCGTCTGATGCAAAGGATGCAACAAAGAGAAGCGGTGTTAAGTTCCCTAATTTCAATCCCTTTATATCACATCTTGCACGGGCAATAGAATTGGTCCATAATATCGATGAGTCCATTGAGATTATTGATAGAGTTCCTCTAAAAAAGGAGCGGGATGAAATCACATGTAAATCGGGATTCGGTGCTGCCATTACCGAGGCGCCACGAGGGAGTCTCTATCATAGCTATGAGCTTGATAACAATGGAATTGTCAGAAAAGCAGATATAGTTCCGCCTACTGCACATAATGCTCTGAATGTAGAAAGAGATATAAATGAATTCGTTAAAAACATTCTAGATTTGCCACTGGATGAAATTACGCTCAAATGTGAGATGCTTATAAGAGCATATGATCCTTGTATTTCCTGTTCAACTCATTAAAAAATGTAGGGACCTGAATAGTAATAATGCAGTTATTTATTGAACTCCAGTAATTTTTTACTTATAAGGCTTATATGTCCCATTTCTTCTTTTATAATATCATCGAGTTTCTTTTTCCCAAGATGATCTGGAACAACATCTTTCATTCCCAGATAGAAAACAATAGAGTCCTTTTCAGCGGTAATTGCCTCTTTAAAAATCTCTTTTAATGAAGTTGTATCAAATTTTTTCTCATAAAATACTCGTGTATCAGCAAGGGCTCGAAGATAATATTCCGATTCGCCTTCAGGATCAAATGTTGCTATTACTTTTTCATTTTCTTTTAACTCAGTTCTTAATTTTTTAAAAGTTTTTTCATGTTCATCTTCCATCTCTGCGAGTTGGATTAAAAAAAATTTATTATCTTCATCAGATATATTTTTTGCAGCTGTTCTATAAAATTTTGCTCCATTTCTTTCAATTTGTTCAGCTATTTCAAAAACCTCATCTGCATTAAATTCATAGCTCATTTTTCTATATTCCTCCTTTTAATAAACTAGGGTAACAGGGATACTCTACCAAGTTATAACTATTTTGTAAAAAACTAAACTATATTTGTAAATTCTTTAGCGTTTCAGCAGAATTTAAATATGGATACCATATAAATAGGTTAGGAGGAGATAATCAGATATGAGCATATTATCTACCATTGGGAATACTCCACTTGTAGAATTGACTAATCTGAATAATAGCTCAAACGTAAAAATTTTTGGTAAACTTGAAGGTGCAAACCCCAGTGGTTCAGTTAAAGATAGACCAGCTTACTACATGATAAAAAAAGCAGAAGAATCAGAGGAGTTATCCCATGATAAAATAATACTTGAGCCGACATCTGGGAATACTGGGATTGCCCTTGCGATGATAGGAGCTGCAAAGGGGTACGAGGTTACCTTAGTCATGCCGAAATGTGTTAGTAAGGAAAGACAGCGTATTTTAGAAGCATTTGGTGCCAACGTTATACTAACACCAGGTAGTGAGGGGACTGATGGTGCTATTCGGAAAGCACATAAATTATTAAATGAGGACCCTGAAAGATATTTTATGCCCAATCAGTTTGAAAATGAAAATAATATTCTAGCACATTACGAGACAACAGGACCTGAAATTTTCTCTCAAACCAATGGACAGATAGATGTTTTTGTTGCTGGAATGGGAACCACTGGAACCTTAATGGGTGTAGGAAAGTATTTGAAAGAACAGAAACCAGAAATAAGAATTGTTGGAGTCGAACCTACAGAAGGTCACACTATTCAAGGATTAAAAAATATGAAAGAGAGTATTGTTCCTAAAATTTTTGATCCAGAAATGATTGACGAGAAGATCACAATCGAAGACGATGAAGCTTTTGATACCACAAGACTGCTTGCTACTAAAGAAGGTATCTTTGTCGGTATGTCAAGTGGTGCAGCAGGAGCAGGAGCACTGCATATAGCAAAAAATATGGATTCCGGAACAATTGTTACAATATTACCTGACCGAGGAGATCGTTACTTGAGTACTACACTGTTTCGGTCTGTATGTGCAAAATGTCCTCCGTAATCTTGTAGTGTAAACTCGATAGATTATCCACATATAATTTTTAAACTTAATGAGCTGAATAAGAGATACATGCCATCAAAATGCCAAACTAGAACAGAAGATTTAAATATTAGTTATGAATATATATTCATAATAGTATGGAAAAGAAAGCCGATACTGAATCAAAGATTGCCAGGAATTTAGGTAGGATAAAACATAAAATCATCATACTAAGTGGGAAAGGTGGCGTCGGAAAAAGTACGGTTTCCGCAAATCTAGCTATTGGATTATCAGAGAAGGGTTACAGTGTAGGATTACTAGATAGCGATATTCATGGTCCAAGTATTCCTAAGATTCTTGGTGTTGAGGATAAATTACCAGAGGCAACTGAGACAGGTATAAATCCTGTCTCTGTACATCCAAAATTAAAGGTTATGTCGATGGCTTTTCTTATTCAGGATAGAGACGCACCTGTTATCTGGCGTGGTCCTTTGAAAATGGGTGCTATAAAACAGTTTCTAGGTGAGGTAAACTGGGGGGATTTGGATTATCTGATTATTGATTTACCTCCAGGTACTGGAGATGAACCGTTGAGCGTAGCACAGCTTATACCAGACGGTACTGGAGCAATAATTGTGACAACGCCTCAGGATGTTGCACTGTTGAGCGTTAGAAAATCTATCAACTTCGTGAAAAAAATGAACATACCCATTGTTGGAATCATTGAAAATATGAGTGGTTTTATATGCCCTCATTGTAAGAATTCTGTTGATATCTTTAAATCTGGTGGAGGATTGAAAGCTTCGAAAGATTTCATGATTCCATTTCTCGGTAAAATACCTTTAGATCCACAGATTGTAGAGTCAGGGGATTCTGGTAAAATACTGATGATTAAAAATGAAAAATCTGACACCGCTAAAGCATTTAGGGATATCATAGAAAATATTGAAAAACATGTAAATAAAGGATGGGTGAAGAAATGAACAAAAGGGACGAGTTATATTGGGGTGATGGAGAGAGAATTAAACGAGCTGAAGAAATGAGAAGAAAGAATGAAAAAAAGGAGGTGAAATAAAATATGCCAGGTGGCGATGGAACTGGTCCTTGGTGGACTCAAGGTAGAGGTTGGAGATGCTGGAGAACATTTGGATCTGGAAGAGGTTTC
>JAUWWG010000004.1 GCA_030616985.1 Thermoplasmatota archaeon | reverse complement strand
TCAATTACTGTCAATCTCAAACTGAAATATGTAAAGATCAACGCTCAGATAGCTCCAGGCTGGATAATAGATGTTAAGGGGGTTAGTAAAAACCTCTAACCATTATTTTTAAATTAATATGGTGGATAAAAAGATGAAAAAATGGAAGAAAAACATCAGAAGCTTTAAAGATTCCAATAGCATGGTGGCAGAGATCATTGGAACTGTTTTGCTATTAGGGATAGCTGTAGCTATTTTCTCTACGTTGTATGTTGTTGTGTTTGCTTATCCGTTTCCCACCTCTTCGCCAAATGTTACATTGATTGGAACAATAGAGGGTAGCAATATAATCATAGAGCATCACAGTGGAGAAGCATTAAGTCTTGACACAGAGATATTGATAGGGGAATCCGATGATGCTTTTATTGCCAGAGATTTTTTGGACGACAAATCAAAGAGTGATGGAGTATGGAATATAGGTGAAAGAATAGTTTATCCATTTGAGTATAACATTAGCTGTACTCAAGTCGAGATTATGACGGTTGATATAGAAAGTAATTCAGTGATACTTGTAGGAACCCTAGACATACATCCAGAATGTGATATAGGTGTCAAATATACGATCGACGAGCAATACTTATCGATGGGAGACAATCTCAAACCATTCAATATTACAGCAACCAACTATAAGGGGGATATTAATAAAACTGGTGTTAAGATAAGTATTACATTACCGAAAGATTCGATCCATCGGAATAATAATACGGGCAAGGGTAATTATAATCACAATACGGGCATTTGGAGCATAAACAACCTTGCCGTTGGGGAGTCTGTTGCTCTTACCATCAATGCATCTGGATATATTGGGAACGACATGACTGGCATAGCAGAAATAGTATCATCAACTTTCCCTGATCCGAACCTGGCAAATAATAAAGCCTATCTAACCTCTGTATAGTAATACCAGAACCGACGTAGTGGGAGATCATAATCACAATCTATAGGGTAATCATGTAATTCGTTTCCATATATAGGCACAACACCTCTAGTAGATGGGCAACGTAACAAATTTTCTGTCAAATGCTGGGCTATTTATGCCATCAAAACGCCAGATATCTCCCGTTTGGGATATACTTTAATTCCCTTCTCTGTAATCTGCATGGTGACGATTTTCTTTTGATGCTTTTCATCTCGCATTTTTAAAATTTCAATTGCGTTTTCCCTGCCATTTTCTCGTCTGATGTTGTAGAACACAACGACTCCATCGGCCAAAAATTCCTCTACACCAGTCGGTGAAAAAATTTCAGGAATCTGTTTTGTTTCAGTTACAAGAAAGCTTGTACTTCCTATTTTTTCAAAAAACCGGAATAGCTGTTCAACATAAATACGATACGATTGCTCTTTTCCCCTAAATGATGAGGAGACTGCTGTAAGGGAGTCAAATACGATAAAATCTGGTTTAAATCCGGCATCCTCAACAATAGCTAATGGTTCCAATTCCATAAGGAGTGGATCAACATCTTTTGTCATCATGGCCTCAAAGTCATTGCCAACTTTTTTGTCATAATAATAAATCTCACTTGTCAAAAACCTCTTGATTTTCAGATTGCCCGAGTCCATCAATTGCTTTGGATTCCAACCAAATTTCTCCATACGCTGTATTAATCTTTCTGAAGATTCTCTAAAGCCAATGTAATAACACTTTTTCCCTTGAGATGCCTGGTGTGCAAGTATTTGTAAGCAGAAATTTGTCTTTCCTGTACCAGCACCCCCAGCAACAAGAACCGAAGACCCTTTTGGGATGCCGTGCTCGAACAAGGCGTCGAATCCAGGTACGCCTGTTAAAACAAATTGCTCCTCCTTTTTAACTATTTCTTTTTGCATTTTCATTCCATCCATTCACAATTTATCTGAATACTATTGGTCCTTTAGAACCTATCCATCATCACTTCTTTCATTATGTGTTTTTTATTTAAATGCATTTGGGGCGGTTTTTATAAGCCTCTATAATCTAACAACGATGCTGTCGGTATTAACTGGGTCTTTAAAGAAAACAAGATACATCAACAAATCATTCAATTTCATTCCAATAACTTGTATTTGGCTGATTCAAGCCCCATATGTTCCTCTAACTAATGTATCGATTAGAACCTACCTTTATGAGGTGTGGTTCATGTTGTGTTCTTGGCAATAATGTTGTCATGGTAATACGTTCTAAGTAAAAAATACAGGTAACTGGTTCTTGGTGGTTAGGATGGCGATTATAGGATTGCGGGTAGTGTGTACTGTCTTTTTTACAAATTGGCATTTTTTCAGAGTAGGTTTAAATAACAGAAAAAACTAAACAGTGATGAGGTATTACATAACACAGATGGTGTTGGTGGTGGATATGGGATATCAGCTACCTGCACAACTACATGCAAACAAACTATTTATATTCTGGTGTTATTAATGCCTTAAAAAATAAAAAAATTTAGGAGAGAATGGGATGAAAGCAAATAGAAAATTTGTAGAAGGTGATGAGGCGGTATCCGCTGTTATCGGTGTTATTCTTATGGTTGCAATAACTGTGGCGATAGCAGCAACAGTGTATGTCTATGTAAGCGGAATGATCGGTGTACAACAAAAGGTACCAACGGTTCAGCTGTTGGCACAAGAAGATGATGACAGATTAGCTATTATTAACACTGATTCTGATGTTTATTGGGACAATCTTGCTATAAGATCAACCGCAGATGTTTTTATTATGATAAATAGTGAAGTACCGGCAGCTGGTGGATATAATTTGACCGCAGACACATATTATAATATCAGTAGTGCTGCATTCAGCACCGCTCTCGCTCATGTCTTAGTTCGCGGATCAGATTTTATTGACGTTGAAGCCAATGGAGGACCCCATGCTGACGTAACAATTACCATCATCCATGATGACACAGACACAACCCTTGGAACATACACCTACTCAAGCATTGCAGAAAGGGCTTAATAATAAAACAAAAGGAATTTAATATTCCTTAATTTTTTCTTTTTTTTATATTTTTGCTTTTATTTTTTACCAATATCGTTCAACCATTTTTTGAAGAAGATTAGGTGATGCTTCTAAATACTGTAAGCCTGTGGGAACATCTAGAATATGCTGTAACCTCGCTAACTAAACCATTTTCAAAAGAAAAGATGATTTCTTGCTCATAATTTAGATGATATTTGAAATAGTGCATCATTACTACTACTCCGATAAGCTTTTTTGTCGCTTCTAATGATAGTAGACATTGGGGCATTACTATAATCATCACATGATTACTCATTAAGGTGACCACATCCTCATATGAGTCATATTTTCTCTAATCCCGTACCAATTAACACCAATAGATTCTAAGAATATCATTTTGTAATAGCTGTAAAGAAACCTGGTAATAGTTGTACAACAAGGCCTTAATAAGCAAACTTACAAAAATACGGTATGTGGTGAAAAATATGGCATTAACTCCTAACTCTGAAGAAGAAAAGAGATACCTTCAAGATATGATAAAGAAACATACTGGACAACGTGTAGTATACACTACCAAATGCACTAAAGGGGTAAACAAAATATGAATAGAGACTACGAATCTATGGTAAAGGAAATAGATGAAATGCTTGCAATAAGGGAGATAGATAAATTTCTAGATAAAATCGAGAAAAAAAAGAATATGGAAAAAGAGGAAAGGAAAGTAGAACCCGAAAAATCAAAAGTTCTTCCATGTCAGGTAGTCATTTGTGAAAATACTAAAGAGGAAATATTTGAATTACCTGAGAAACCCAAAAGAGAAATATTTGAGTTATATTCAGAACCCAGAACAGGGAAATATAAGAGAAAAATCGGTATCGACTGGAAAAAAGAGCTAAATCTCGCTTAATCTGAGTTTATCATCACTAATAGATTCTAAAAGACATATTTTTTTCATTTTGACACTTTAACTCAGTAGATTTAAATACAATTAATGGGATATGTAATATCATTCAATTTAATAGAATTTGAGTGGATGAATTTGGAAACGATGGATGAAGTAAAGAAGGAAAAAGGGAATTGCCCAGATTGTGGGAAAAAAATGTATCAATTAACTGATAGCTCCTCTTCTACTTATGTATGTCCAGATTGTGGATGTTCTGTTGATGCAGAATTAGTTCGTTCAGACTGCAATCAATCCCCCGACAACAGCGATGGTGAGATATCTATTGAAAAACTGTTCAATAATGCGTTTATGAAAAAATATACCGACTATGATAATCTCACCGATTTTATAATCAATAGTGAACTAGTCCCAAAGGATATCTTAGTTATAACACATGAAATGTTTGAAAATATTCCCTGCGAAGAATTTAATGAATATATTAGAGTTAATACTATCTTTGATTCTTGGAGTGATATGTTTGATAAGGCAACATCAAGATATTTAAAGATTTAACTTTTAAAAATTATGAAAATCAGGGGCATGGGTAAACTTTATCTACTTTAAAGGAGGATGATTATTCCATAGAAAATGTTTTAATAAATCATTAGTTTTAAAACCTGTTAAGCATTGTATCTACTTGTTTTATGATGGAGAAATAAAATATGAAAACAAAAAACTTGTTTGTATTAGATGAAAAAGATGATGAAGCAGTACAACTCTTCACAAATCTTGGGATGCCAAGAAATCTTGCAAAAACAATAATGTATCTCTCACAAATTGATGAATGTCGCTCTGCAGATGTTGAACAGGTGGCAAATCTGAGGCAACCTGAAGTAAGTGTGGCAATGCAAGAGCTAAGGCGAAGAGGATGGGTAGCAAAACAGGACATTAAAGGGAAAGGAAAAGGTAGACCTGTTCATGTCTATAATCCCATAGTTCAACTATCTGAAATAATGAAAAATATTGAGCAGGAAAAATTAAGAGAATTTGAAACTGTTGAAAACAACATATCTGAACTCAAAAATATTATCGGATAATAGATAAATTCTTACTTTTATCATCATCTTGCCCAGATTTTGCATAACTCAAAATTTCATCGGGGAAAATAGATTTTTAAAGAAAGAATTGATGTGTAGGAAAAAGTACATTAATTAGATGCCAGAAAAAAACTATTTTAGAACCACAACGAAAGGATTATTATGTCAAGGAAAAAAGCATTAGACAAGAAAATGCAAAAAATAATAGCAAAGGGGAGGATCAACAAATTATTCATCTTAGCGGAAGAAAATGCCCTTTCAGGTGAACTTAACCTGTCAAACAGATATGTAGAACTTGCACGAAAAATATCTATGAGGAACCTGGCACCGATCCCTAAAAAATATAAACGAAGATTCTGCAAACACTGCTACAGATATCTTCTACCAAATGTTACTTGTAGGGTAAGAATTCATGGTGGAAAAATAGTTGTTTACTGTCATAATTGTAGAAAATATACTCGGATTCCACTCAAAAAGACTGAGGAAAAACCATCCGCTATACTTAAATAACCTATCATTTATTACCGTTACCCAATTCTAATCTCACATGTGGGAGTAATGAATATATGACGACGTTATATGATGTTCCGGCTAAGGAATTAATAGACAAGGTAGCAAAGAAATTGCAGAATGATAAATCTATTGTTCTGCCTGAAGAAAATAGGTATGTTAGAACAGGTGTACATAAGGAGAATCCTCCAACAAATAAAGATTGGTGGTATGTCAGATGTGCAGCTATTCTACGTAAAATCTATATTAAAAATACTATTGGTACAGAGCAGCTCAGGGCAGAATACGGTGGAAGAAAAAATCGCGGTTCAAAACCATCGAAGGCAAGACGTGGAAGTGGCTCCATTGCAAGAAGGGCTGTTCAGCAACTTGAAAAGGCAGGATATGTAACAAGAATCAAAGGAAAAGGTCGTGTGCTTACTCCAAAAGGCAGGTCCTTTTTAGACAATACCTCTCATGAAGTCATGAAAAATGTTGGGGCTTACTACCCGGGTCTGGAAAAATATTAAATAATTAATGGATCAGTAATTAGGATTTATGGATGAAGAACTTGAGAATCTAAGGCGAAAAAAACTGCAGGAGTTGCAGCAACAGGGCCAACTCCAAGAATCACTCGAAGAACAGGATGCTCAAAAAAAAGGGCTTGACGAAAGAAGGAGGATGATTCTCCGGGGCATTCTTACAACACAAGCAAAAGAACGGCTTGGAAGGATAAAGGTTGCTCGATCTGAAATGGCCGAGGAAATCGAGAATCAGCTCATAACGCTTGCCCAGAGTGGCAGATTAAAAAATAAAATAAATGATGAGCAGTTACGTATGCTGCTTTCGAAGATAATTCCAAAGAAAAGAGATATAAAGATAGAGAGAAGGTAGAATATCATGTCAACACATAAATCACTTGGCAAAAAACTTCGTTTGAATAAGGCTACTAAAAGCAACCGGCGTGTACCCGCATGGATTATGATTAGAACTAACCGGCGTTTCACGCGTCATCCTAAAACGCGTCACTGGCGTAGAAATAAACTTAAGAAAGCTTGATTACCATGGCAGAAGAAATTGAAAAAATATATGTTATACCTTTAAAGAAGAAAGGTTTTAAGTCCTCCATGGCGGCACCTATAGCCGTTAAGAGGGTAAAACAATTTTTGACTAAACATATGAAGATTGAGGCAAAAGACATTTGGATGGATGATTCTCTGAATAACGCTCTCTGGACACACGGGAAGTACAGGATACCTAGTAAAATACGTGTGAAGGCCGTTAAATTTGATGATGGTGTTGTTGAGGCATATTTACCTGAGCTCGAGTTCAAAAAATCCAGACGTGAATTGCTGAAGGAAGAGAAAGAGAAAAAGGAACCTATTTTAATAAAAGAGGAACCTGAAGCTGAGGAAGAACCTGGTGAGATATCTGGTACCGAAGATTACGAGGTTAGCCCAACTGCAGATGGTGAAGTAAAAATAAAGAAAAAGAAAGCTCCAAAGGCAAAAGAAGAAAATGGAGAAAAAGAGGAGAAAAAGCCTGAGAAAGTGTCTGAAAAGAAGGAAAAACCATCTGAGAAAAAGGAGAAAACAGAAAAACCAAAAGAAAAACCTGCTAAAGAATCTAAACCAACTGAAGAAGACAAGGCTAAACCCAAAACCACAAAAAAGACTACTTCTAAAAAACCTAGTGGCACTAAGAAAAAAAGTGAATAACGTATATTTCAGCGGCTGGATTTCATACGAACTCCTAATGGATTCAGTATTCTCGACTCAAATGCATTATTTTAGTCAATTTCTCCTTAAACTCTGGTGTTTCATATGGAAAAATAAGTTTTTAAGGCATTTGTAATTATAATACAGTTTTAAACAGATGAGAATTGGAATGAACTCTCAATAGTATACAAACAAGGGTTCAGTTTATGCTTATTTTGCTCCCCGGGTTAAACTTATATAAGTCACATACTTGTCTCGGTATCGTTATGACAATACTTACACCAATTTCACGAAGTTTACGTTCCATACGAAAAACCATACATATAACCATATTGAAACATATGTTATTTGGAGTAAGATGCTATGCCTAGAGAAATGGATGAAAAATCCCGCTTCCAACGATTAGATTTCAATGAAAATTCTAATGTGGGTGTCCTTTGCAGGACCAATGATGATGTTGCCTTTATACAGAGGGGGCTTTCCAAGAAAATAAAGAAAAAGGTTATTTCTGCCTTGGATGTAACACTTGTGGAAATAAGCATAGCCGATGCAAACATCGTTGGATCTCTTCTTACAATTAATTCAAATGGGGCAATTGTCACTGATCTTATTGATGCTGTAGATATTAAAATCATTGAGGACCAGGGGCTGGACGTGTTTGTTATAGAAGATAAAATAAATGCAGCTGGTAATGATATTCTTGTAAATGATAATGGTGCACTGGTTCACCCTCATCTAAAAGATGAAACACTAAAAGAAATAGAAGATGTATTTAAGGTGCCAGTCCACAGAGGCACCATTGGTTCTTTGGATATTGTTGGTATGGCTGCAGCTGTTACCAATAAGGGACTACTTTGTCATCCAAAGATTACACCAGATGAGAAAAGACAGTTGGAAAAAATTTTCAATGTAAGTGTTATGATTGGAACGGTTAACCATGGTGTTCCTTTGATTGGTAGTGGGCTCGTGGCAAACACTAAAGGTGCAATTGTTGGGAATCTTACTACTGGAATTGAACTGGGTCGTATTGAAGAAGCGTTGAATTTTTTGGAATAAATCCTATTTTTATATTAAAATTTACATTTACTAGATAATAAGATTTATATAGTCCCCCTTATATTATAAGTATCGAAATATAAAAACTATGTTGGATGATGAATAATGAAAGAAAATACACCTTATAAATTAACTCAGCAAGATGGGAAGATAGTACATATATTTACAGAGCTTGGAATGCCAAAGAACCTAGCTAAAACCCTTACATATATCTCACAGGTTGATGAATGCCGCTCTGTAGAGGTTGAGCAAGGTGCAAATCTAAGGCAACCAGAGGTAAGTGTGGCAATGCAAGAGCTGAAGAAAAAAGGGTGGATAGATAAGAGAGATCTAAAAAAGGAAGGGAAAGGAAGACCAATCTATATCTATAAACTTACGTTGCCCTTAGACAATATAATTGGAAGTTTTGAAAAAGAAAAACTGCAAGAAATAGAAGCGGTCAAAAGAGACATAACAGAACTTAAAATCCTTTTAGGTGATAGATAAAACAGATGGGATCTGTTGTTCTTCTTTAAAACTCACATTTGCTATTATTCTGAATAGTTCCCAATCTAATTTGAACTAATTTTGATTTTGGATAAGGAAAATTGCAATTATTCCACTCAATTCTTTGAATTAAGAAACTCGTGTTTCTTTTCCCATTGTATTGTTCTATTTCGATTTAAGAAACATTGGTTAATGCTACAGGAACCTCAACAATAGATTGTAACAAATGTTGCAATAAAAATTTTGGATGTGAAAACATTTATATATGTTGTAAAACGTAAGTATTTTATATTAATATTAAAAAAGTTTGATAAATTTAGAGCGAAATACGGTGATAAGATGTTTAGAAAAATTAGTGAGGGGATAGATAAGGGATTGTTAATACCAAGACCACTTTTGAAAAATTTTTTGAAGACGATAGGTCCATTATCATTTATTGTTGCAAACCATCCTGAATCTATAATCCAAAATATACCTTCATATAAATTAAGACTGAGAAATCATCGAGTACCATGGGCACATATTGCTGATGAGAGTCAATATGATTCTACCAAGCTTCTAAACAAAAAAATTCTTGACAATCTAGGTCAATTGAAGCATGAAAACAAAAAATACCTAAGGCCAACACTTTTCTGCGAATCAGATGCCCCTGAAATACGTGCTCTTGCAGAACAATTAAGGGCAGAAAGTAAGTCAGATGAGGAATTTGCTCAAGCTGCTTTTAAGTGGGTTAAAACTAATAAATATCTAATCTTTAAGCCCATTGTGGGGGCTCTCCAAACGTTCAAGACGAAAGGTGGAGTATGTCTTGATCAGCTATCGCTTTTGGCAGCTATAGCAAGAGCTGGTGGTATTCCTGCACGTTATAGGTTGTACGGGTTAGCTCCAACTCAAGAGATGTATGATGTTATGGTTGCTCCAGATCCGATATTGAGAGAAACCTTCCAATCTTTAGGGTTCCTTGATGCCATGCATGGTGAGGCAGAACTGAAAGTGAACGGCAAGTGGATAAATGGGGATCCAACTTTTTCAGACGAACTTAGCGTTGGAATGGGCGTTGCTATATCAGAGTTAGGGGCGGAGCCCGGGTGGAGAGTGAGGGTTGATAAAAGTATGGATATCAGATTCGAAGGGTTTCCACTGCTATTCCGCCAGTTTATGTCGCCTCTTTTCATAGTGCTACGGAGTACAGTTGACACCGTGAATGGTTCTATGGATCAACTTAGGGAAAAAGGCAGAAAAATACTAGAAGAAATTAGTATAGAGGAATATAATAAAAAGATGAAGAGGAAACATATCAAACCTGTTTTACCCTCTGTTGATGAAGTGAAAGAATTTAGAAAGATGGCACTAGAAGAACCTAAGCCCACCGCATCAAGCAAAGACTGATATTTTAAGGAACTGGATGTCACACAGTTGTATATTTTACGGGATCTACCTGCATATTCACCTGCGAACAAAATATTAATAAAAGGTACTGTTTTTAAATCAGATCTGGGGAGGTAAAATGGCAAATATTTATCAAAATCATGTAGAAAAGAGAGTAAGGGAAATGCATGAGAGAATGCTTAAGTTCAAAAAAGAAAAAAAGAAAAAACAGCAATGAACTTGTAAATCTGGGGGAGAAAAATCACTAGGACATTACAATTAAATAAATTTATACAAAGTATCAACCAGGGGGAGAGAAAATTATGCAAGTTAAAGATACAATACTAATATTGAAACCTGTAATTTGCTTTTTATTGATTTTTGTAAGTTTTGCCTTCAATATTGCATTTCCAACTACGTTTGCTTTTTATTTTATTATGGTCATATGGAAAAAAAACCTGATTATGTAGTTAGAATGGCCATCTCTTGAAAAAACAGCAATGAACTTGTAAATCTGGGGGAGAAAAATAATTACACAAGGCAAAACATATGCATAAAGGTTTTATGTATCTTGATAATTGCAAGTGGCATTATCGTAGATATAGCGACAGTAGAGATATAAAAGACACAAATAATCAAAATGGAGCTTGGGCCCGTGAACAAACATAAAGCAGGTTCTGTGGTGAGTGGCTTTTATAAGTAAAAATTCTTTGACCTCTACTAATTCACATATATATCTAGTGGAGAAAATAGAATGTCAACATCATATGATCAGAAATCCATTGAGAAAAAATGGCAGAAAAAATGGCAGGAAATGAAAATCCATCACTTTGATTTTGATAGCAATAAAAAGCCGTATAGTATAGATGTCCCACCGCGTTATGCATCTGGCCCACTCCATGCAGGACATGCGGTTCATTACACGCACATAGATTTTGCTGCAAGATACAAACGTATGTGTGGTTTCAATGTGTTTTTTCCGTTATGTTTCGATGTGAATGGAATACCGATTGAGGAACGTGTCGAAAGACGGCTGAATATAACTCGTAAAGATATAGATAGGCATGAATTCACAAAACTTTGTTCTGAGTTTGCTGAGAAAAATATCAAAACCATGACTGACCAGTTTATCATACTGGGAGAAAGTATGGATCCATCGATATATTATCAGACTAATGCGGAGTACTATAGGAGACTTACGCAGATATCCTTCATTGAGCTATATGATAAAGGCCACATTTACAAAGGTAAATTTCCAGTGAACTGGTGCCCACGTTGCATGACTGCCATGGCAGATGCAGAGGTGACATATGCTGATAGAACAACGAAACTTAACACAATAAAATTCTATTTTGTAAAAGAACAATCTGAGCAGCTTTTGAATTATTATGGAATTGGAAAAGATGATAAGGGAATGTACGTTGAGATTGCAACTACGCGGCCAGAGATGCTTCCATCATGTCAGATCGTTGCAGTCCATCCAAAAGATGAACGTGCACCTTGGCTTTCAGATCAAATGTTAAAGGTGCCCTTATTCAACAAAGAGGTAAAGATTGTTGAAGATGATGTTGTAGATCCTGAGTTTGGATCTGGTATTGTTATGATATGTACCGTTGGTGACAAAGAGGATCTAAATTGGGTTTTTAAGTATAAACTACCCATTGAGATGAGTATTGACGAAGAAGGCTGCATGACGGATATCTGCGGCAAATACAAGGGGATGAAAATTGAAGATGCACGCAGGGATGTAATTGAGGATTTACAAAAAAACGACCTGCTTATTGCACAAAGTCCACTGGAACAGAATGTGGGCGTCTGTTGGCGCTGCAAAACCCCTGTCGAATTTATCAATGCAGAACAATGGTTCTTAAAGACTGTACCATTCAAAGAAATGGTATTAAATTCCAGTGATGAGATGAAATGGTGCCCAGAGTTCATGAAAATACGACTCATAGACTGGGTAGAATCCCTTGAGTGGGACTGGGTTATCAGCCGTCAAAGATATTTTGCAACACCAATACCTCTATGGGAATGTGAAAAATGTAAGCATGTTGTACTTGCTAGATCCAAAGATTGTTATATTGATCCCACGATTGATAAACCACCAGTAGAAACATGTCCAAAATGCGGAGGAAATCTCAAAGGCTGCGAAGATGTCTTTGACACATGGATGGACTCGTCAATATCCCCCCTCTACAACACATTTTGGCATAGAGATGATGAGAAATTCAAAAAACTGTATCCAATGTCTCTCAGGCCACAGGCACATGATATAATTAGAACATGGGCATTTTATACAATTCTAAGGTGCAATCTTTTGACAGATGAGAAGCCCTTTGAAAACATCATGATGGGGGGATTCATATTATCTGAAGATGGGACACCCATGCATGCCAGTCTTGGGAATGTAATTGACCCGCTAAAATTGATAGATGAATACGGCACTGATGCATTCCGATGCTATGCGGCAAGCTGTGCTTTAGGTGAAGACAACGCGTTTAGAAACAAGGATGTTGTAAGAGGAACAAGGCTTCTTCGTAAACTATGGAATGTTGAGAAATTCATTTCAAACATAATCAAAAATGATGCTAAACCAGAAAAACCAGAGCTAATCGATATTGACAGATGGATACTAACAAAATATAGCAAGCTAGTAAAGAAATGTACGGAACTAATGGATGTATTTGATTACTCCCCGGCAATGAAAGAAATTGAATACTTCCTGTGGCATGAACTTGCAGATCACTATATCGAAATGGCAAAATCATCCATATACAAAAACGAAAACGTTGAAAGCATTAGCTACACGATATACACACTGGGCTTGGGTATTCTAAAATTATTTGCACCATTTTTCCCACATATTACAGAAGAAATATATCACCAATGTTATAAAAAATTTGAGGGTTGTACGAGTGTACATGTTTCACCATGGCCTGAAATGATACTCATCGATAACGAGGCTGAAAAAGCTGGAGAATATGTTAAAGACTACATTTCTTGGGTGCGCTCATGGAAAAGCGCTCAGGGTATGGCATTAAATGCTTCTATGCAGTCCTCTGCAACCTATTCTACAAAAAGCATTATTTCCAAGATAAAACCCAGTGGATCAATAATTAAATCAACATTAAACTATCCTGATGATCACGAATTTATTGTTGGAAAGCCAGATGTCGAAGAAAAAATTACTTCGGTTAAACCTGTTCATTCTAAAATAGGGCCACTGTTCAAAAAAGAAAGTGGGAAACTTACCAAATGGATTGGGGAACATCAAGACGAACTAATAAAAACTATCGAAGGGCATGGAGATGTCAGATGGTCAGAGATATCGATTGTCGATAAAAAAACTCCAGATGAACCTTTAATAAAGAATGGTTATATTCAAGTTAAAAAAGAGACAAAAGTCAAAGGGAAAAAGGATAAAGGTGTTTTACAATTTGATGATTTTTATATAGAAGTACCAGGAGATATGATAAAATGAAACTTAACAAGAAAACTTTTAGGAAATGGGCTGTTAAAATTTTGGCACTGTTGATAGTATTAACCATGATTCTTATGGGATTTGTTGTTATGCTGTCGAACTAGGCTTTCGATTTTCTCGACAGATATTTAAATAAATGTTTTATTCAGCGGAACTCAAGGAGTTAACCATGGTTGACAAAAGTTTGAAAAATCAGGAATCTAAGGTTATGAATAGATGGATGATAGTTGTTGGGGCTATTATGATACAGCTTGCTCTTGGTGCGATTTATGCTTGGTCTGCTTTTACAACACCATTACAGGGAACAGAGACGGCTATTAGTGAATTTGCATTTAATAAGACACAGACACAGGCAATATTTGCAGCAGGACTTGCAACATTTGCATTATTTACAATTATTGGGGGAAGACTTCAGAAAAAAATTGGGCCGCAAAAGGTTGCATTAGCAGGTGGCGCTCTTCTTGGTTTTGGATATATCATAGGAAGTTTTGTTGGCGACAATTTTGCTTTAAAATTGATTAGCATAGGCATAATCGCCGGTGCAGGTATTGGTCTAGCTTATGTTGTTCCAATTGCTGTTGGAGTAAGGTGGTTCCCAGATAAAAAAGGACTTCTGAGTGGATTGGCTGTTGCTGGATTTGGATTCGGTGCATTTATATGGATTCTCATGGCAAATCCGCCTAGTATACTTGGGTTCAGTGGAATTATTACACAACAGACTGGTACTTTTGCTTATACTATTGCTAATGTTGATGGCTGCTTTAGATTGTATGGTATTGCATTTTTGATTCTTGTTGTTCTTGGGGCTCTTGCAATGAAAAATCCTCCAGCTGATTGGAAACCTGCTGGATGGAATCCACCAGAGGTAAAATCATCAGAAAAGAAAAAAATCCTTTCTGATCTGCTTCCAAAAGAGATGCTAAAAACAAAACAGTTTTATCTGTTATGGGTGATGTTTATATTTGGCGCTCTGGCAGGTCTAATGGTTATAGGTAATATTCAAAATTTTGCAAAGAGTGCAACAGATGGATTTCAAGCATATGGTTTCTCTATGCGAGATGCCATAGATTTTGCAGTGATTGGTGCAGCAATATGTTTACCAATTTTCAATGGACTTGGTAGAATTATATGGGGGCAGATCTCTGATAAAATTGGAAGGAGAAAAGCACTTATTGCAATGTTTGCCTTCCAGGGAATAATGATGGCATTGTTCTTTTATACTGCTGGAAGCCCGTATATGTTCTACGTAGCAGCCGCACTTATCGGGTTTAATTTTGGAGGAAATTTTGCATTATTCCCAGCAGCAACTGCGGATTCATTTGGCTCTGAAAATATAGGTATAAACTACGGTTTCGTATTTACTTCATATGGTATAGGTGGTGTTGTTGGACCAATACTTGCTGGTGCGGTACAAGATGCTGGTATGAGCTTTATGTATGCATTCGTCCCAGCAGCCATTATGTGTTTCATAGCAGCGACTCTTGCCATGATCTATAAACCACAGGTTGTAAAGAAATAGGCAAAAAACCATCTTCTAAATTTCGATAAGTTGGTATGAGGGAGATCCTAGCCCTATCTCCTCACCATATTTTATTTGTTTTAATGGACTAATATTATTTTCTTTTTCAAAAACATCCTTTTTAACATCATTGACCAGATCTAAAGATGCCTTGTCTATTGCCACGGGATCATCAGATACAAGATAACCAATATCTGGACATATAACTGGTCCTGCAAATGGGTCACAATCACAGCTTCTTGCAATCCGTTTTATTTCATTTAGGTAGATCACATTTTTATCTTGAATACATGCCTTTGTTGCACACGCAAGGACATATTGAAAATCAGCATCCTTATATGTTAAGGCACCACTCTTACATGCATCAATGCATACTCCACATCCAAAACAAGATTTCATATTTTGTTTCCAACTATTCTCCTTTACTTTTAAAGCATTAAACGGGCATACTTCAGCACAGGCACCACAATATGTACAAGCATCTTTTTGATAAATGGGTCTGCTGCCGTGATGCATCCGTATTTTTGTTTCTTTTGTTACACCACCCATACCAAAATTCTTAATGGCTCCACCCATTCCTGTTGCAACATGGCCCTTTACATGAGACAAAGCAAAGATATGGGTCGACTCGACGAGATGCTCAGCGACCTCATACTCTCTGTTTTCAACAGTAATTGGAACGCCTTTATCATCTATCACTACATCACAACCGATTTTTTTCGCGGTAAAACCATGCATTTTAGCTAATTTGCGATAGCCAGTTTTAGAATGTCTCAGTCCAGTATAAGCAACAGTTGTATCAAAGAGATATGGTTCTGCATGTGCCATTTTCAACTCGTCAATCACATGTTTTACAAATTCAGGCTTGGAAAAATACTTGTTTTTGAGTTCACCCATGTGAAGTTTGACGGGAACTTTTTTTCCGGCAAAACTCTCGATATTAAAATGGGCTAACGCATCATGAAATTTTTCTAAATCTGTAAAGAATATAACGTTACTCATCCCACTTTCTTCTCCCATTTCTTTAATTTAAGGACACTTCCAAGTGAACCGCCGCTTTTTATTTCCTCCCTGATACGGTTCTCAGTCTCTTTAACACCTAATGAACGGTTGGCAATTTCCTGGGATATTTCCTGCGGTACCACAACAACCCCTGAATCATCACCGATAATCCAATCATTAGTTCTTATGGTTTGACCACCACATTTTATCTCAGCACCAATCTCTCCAAAACCTTTTGGTTCACCGGCGTTTGGGGCAATATGTCTACAAAAAATTGGGAAATTCATTTTCACTATATCGTCAAGATCCCTAACTGTCCCGTCAATCACCACACCCGCAAGTCCCTTAAGCTTCGCACTCCACGTTGCGAGTTCTCCCCAGATTGCTGTTTTTCCACCATTTACGTCCACTACTATAACCTCGCCTTTGTTTGCTTTATCTATTGCTTCTATAGGTTTTGCCCAATCTCCATCAATCGTACGAACAGTGAGTGCCCTGCCAACCATATGGAAACCAGGAACAACAGGTTTAATGCCTTGCATTGCACCCTGCTTATGCATTGCATCAGAGACATTTGGTGTAGAAACCATTGAAAATGCTTCTTTCAGGTGAGCTTTGTCGTATTTCTTAAAAAGAGTAGACTCAATAGGTTTTTTTTCGATTATTGCTTTTTTTATTTGTTTTGTTGCCTTGATTGCATCTTTAGCCTTAGTGATAGCACCACCTACAATGATTATACTTGCACCCGTCTTGACAATCTCTGCAACAGTCTCGCTGTTTAGTCCGCCAGCAACGGCGACTGGTATTTCGGTTTTTTTAACGATAGATGTAAGAACCTCAATAGGTTTTTTTCCAATCATTTGTTCATCTATGCCAACATGTATACAAAGGTAATCGGCACCTAGTTTTTCTAGTTCTTTTGCACGAGTTACTTTGTCTTTAACGCCGATTAGATCAATCATGATTTTTGAGCCGTATTTCCTTGCGGATTTCATCGCATCTTTTATTGTGCTATCGTCAGATGCAGCGAGCACACATACGACATCTGCTCCAGCTTTAGTCGCCATCTCAACCTCAAGCGCACCAGTATCCATGATTTTCATATCAGCAACGATTGTGTTATCTGGAAATGTTTGCTTGAGTTTTCTTATTATATCCATGCCCTCACTTTTAATGAGGGGGGTTCCTGCTTCCAGCCAACAGTCTTTATCGGCCTTTATTGAATCCTGGGCTATAGAAAGTGCTCTATGTTCATTTAGAAGGTCTAATGCAACCTGAAGGACAACTTCTTTCATATGGATACTGAATAAAAGTCATCTATTTAAAAAAGTAGAGGTTGTTTTTAAGAAAAATTTATACTGAACAGAGTAATGTCTGTTTTTGTCATTAAAATGAAAAAAAAGAAGAATATTGAATTTCATAAAAGATCAAAAGAGGATTTTAAAGATTTCATTAAAAAATTGGAACTGCAGGCATTGGAAACGGCAGAAGAAAGGTTGCCTCTCTATCTAGAGGTAGGACTTAAGGATGCAAAAAATATTTTAGATGTGGGCTGCGGATCAGGAACCGTTACAAAGGATATTGCTCACCTTACGAAGGGTAAAGTGATTGGAATAGATGGGTCGGGCGATATGATAGAAGTAGCAAAAAACATTCTCAAAGACTATAAAAACGTGGAGCTATACGTTAGTAGTGCGGAAACCATTCCATTTAGAGATAACACTTTTGATATTGTCACCTGCAATCTTTTTTTTATGTGGGTGGACAATCCGCAGAAGGTAATCAATGAAATGACGCGTGTTACAAAACCTGGTGGTAGAGTACTTGCATCTCTTGAACCTGATTACGGTGGCAAATTACACTATCCTGAAAACCCAAAGATTGATGCAGTATTTGCTGGTAAAGCAATCAAAGAGCGGGGAGGGGATCCACATATCGGTAGAAAACTTCGTTTGCTATTTGTAAGGGCCGGACTTGAAACTAAAGTAGGCATAGGAAACAATCGTATATGGAATTGTGAAGAGGATAAATCATATTACCTACACGCAAGGGATTTCTATGTAAAAGCACTGAAAGGTGCAGGACTTTCCGAAGAAGAAATTGACAAATGGGAATATGAATATCTAAAATCACTTGATGAGGGCGTACAACTCAATTTCTTCCCACAATTCTATGCGATAGGCAGAAAACCAGAGGATTTATAACCCCACCTAAATTTTACTTTTTGAATTGAAAATGACTGCGAAAATTATTGATGGAAGGGAAATAGCAGGTAAGCTACACAGAAAAACTGCTGAGGAAGTAAAGCAATTAAAATTAAGATACAAAACTACGCCGAGTATAACCACAATTAAAATTGGTGAGGATCAAACATCAGCGCTTTACTTGAGGCTAAGAGATAATGCCTGTAAAAAGGCAGGGATAGTGTCAAATCATTTAGAGTTTCCACAGGATGTTTCTGAAAATGAAATTTTACGTTCCATATCTGAATTAAATGAAGACAAAAGAGTTCATGGAATTCTGATACAGTTTCCCATGTCCGGTCATATTTCTTCAGATAAACTGATGAATGCACTAGATCCCAAAAAGGACGTGGAGGGATTTACTCCATATAATATGGGTAGAACTCTAATAGGTAATGAACATATTGTACCATGTACTCCTCTATCGGTACTTACTATTTTGGAATACGAAAACATGGATCTTGAGGGAAAGGATGTAGTCGTTGTTAACCATAGCAATGTCGTGGGAAAGCCACTTTCTGCTCTATTTCTTAATAGGAATGCCACGGTTTCCGTTTGTCATGTTTTCACCAAGGATGCAAAACAATACACTTCTAGAGCAGATATTCTTGTAACAGCCACAGGGATACCAAGGATAATAACAAGTGATTATGTAAAGAAAAACGCTTTTGTAATAGACGTTGGAATAGTAAATACAAAGGATGGCATATGCGGAGATGTAGATTTTGATTCTGTGAAGGAAAAAGCTGGGAAAATTACGCCTGTACCTGGTGGTGTTGGGCCAGTAACAGTGGCATGTTCTCTGAGAAACATGATTAAAACATTTAGAAACTGTGTAGAGGAGAAAACAAAGTGAATAGGCATTATTTGTTGCTACTTTTATTTCAATTTTGTGCAGAATACCTTGTTTATTTAACTTTTTTCTCCATATAAATTAAAAGCGTATCACACCTCGCTTTTGCTGAAAAAATAACTACCAAGCCCCATCATGATAATACATACCACCAAAACAACTAAAAGATCCAACAGAGGGGGGTTTACAGTAGCTGTATCTATTATTAGACTGCCGCGTAGGCCATCAACCCTGTAAAATAATGGGTTGAAAGAAGATATTGTTTTCATCGTGGGATTGGCAGTAACTGGGAAAAACGCTGATGATAGAAATAAAAGAGGCATTATAAGCAGATTCATTATAAGTTGGAAACCTTGGAAATCTTCCATTTTAGAAGCAAGTACGAGACCAAATCCAACTGCTGTGAATGCTATAAGGATCATGAAAACAAAAGTTAACAACAAACCAAAAACTCCAGATATCTTCACACCGAGGCCTAAAGCAATTAGTAGAATTATAAATCCCTGGATTAATGCTACTGTGGCACCACCAAGTGTACGTCCAATTATTATTGAAAAACGGCTAACTGGCGCTACTAAAACTTCCTGCAAGAATCCAAACTGCTTATCCCATAATACTGAAATACCAGTAAACATGGAAGAAAACAAGATTGCCATTGCAATGATGCCTGGAGCAAGAAAAGATAAGTAATCATCCACTCCCTCAAATGTAGCTACTCTAAAACCTGATCCAATAATAAAAAGAAAAAACAAAGGCTTCACTATGGAAGAGACAAGTCTGCTTTTGGATCGGACAAAACGTTTCATCTGTCGTAGCCACATAATATAGATTGCTTGAAATTCTACAGATTTCATAACTATCTCATCCTACCATGGAATCTAGGGGGTGCACTTCTAGTAGTATTTGTTGCCTCTTGGTCGCGCATTGTTCTACCTGTAAAATGGAGAAATACGTCATCAAGTGTTGGTTTTCTGACGCTGATTGATTTAATTCTTATATTCAGACTTTGAGCGATCTCAATTATAACGGGTATCTTTTCTTCCCCTTTTTCCACACCCAGCGTTACAAACGAGTCATGTTGTTCTATATTACTAATCCATGATTCTTCTTCCAATCTTTTGACTAATTTGACCATATCTGAACATGAAAGCGTTATTACGTCATTACCAACAGAATTTTTAAGATTTGTAACTGAATCGATAACAAGGATGCTGCCGTGATCTATAATTCCAATTCTATCGCAAAGAAAGTCAGCCTCATCCATATAATGTGTTGTTAAAAAAATGGTGGTACCTTCTTCTTTATTCATCTTCCCAATATAATTCCATATGGCTCTTCTTGTTTGTGCATCAAGACCAAGCGTGGGTTCATCAAGAAACAAAACCGTTGGATAATGCATCAGGCCACGTGCTATCTCAAGCCTTCTTTTCATACCACCAGAATAATTTTTCACAAGAACGTTTTTTTTATCTTCGAGATCAACTAGATTTAGAACATCCTCTATTCTAGTTTTTCTTTTGTCTCTACTGAGACCATACATTCTTGCATGATACTCAAGATTTTCTCTTCCAGTAAGCTCTATATCAAGAGCAGGTTCCTGGAATACAACTCCTATATTTCGTCTAACTTTATCTCTTGCACCAATAATGTCAAATCCGGCAACCTCGGCAGAACCTTTTGTTGGATGTAACAACGTAGTAAGCATTTTTATTGTGGTTGTTTTGCCTGCACCATTGGGTCCTAGAAAACCAAAGATTTCTCCCTTTTTTACGGAGAATGATATAGTATCAACTGCAGTAAGGTCATCGAAATTTTTCGTCAAATTATTTGTTTTTATTATGTCCAATGGTTCTTGTCCCCTGTTTTTTCGCTTACAATATTAATTTTGTTAATAAAGGTATCTTACTGCTATTGTTGAATGTAACAGGATAACAAAGATTTTTATCTGTTGACATGATGGGCTTTTTGATGTCTTTCTATTCCGAGATTATAGATCTTATCCTTTCTAAAAAGATTCAATCTAAGGGAGAGTTGCATAAGACTAAAGTCAAGCTCTGTAAGAAATACAAGCTCAATAGTGTTCCCCCTGATAGTGAGATACTAGCTCGTTTGCCTTCTGAATTTTCAGAATTGGAAAGAGAAGCTGTTATTGATGTACTGCGTAAGAAACCAATGCGTACAATATCTGGTGTTGCTATCGTTGCAGTTATGACTTCTCCAGAGGAGTGTCCACATGGGCGGTGTATTCCTTGTCCTGGTGGACCTGAAACCAATACTCCTCAGAGTTATACTGGTTATGAACCCGCAGCCATGAGGGCGTTATTAAATGATTTTGACCCTTTTTTGCAGACTAAAAGCAGACTAGAGCAGTTGAAAGCAATTGGTCATCCTGTTGATAAAATTGATTTTATTATAATGGGTGGTACTTTTACAGCCAGAACTCCTTTTTATCAGGAATGGTTTGTCAAAAGGTGTTTTGATGCCCTCAACAGAGAGGAATCACCATCGTTAGAAATGGCCAAAAAGAAGAATGAAACTGCCTTATCTCGCTGTATAGGACTCACCGTTGAGACCAGGCCAGATTGGTTTAGACTGCAGCATGCTGACAATGCTTTGGAACTTGGTGCAACTCGAGTTGAACTGGGAGTTCAGACAGTATTTGACGATGTTTTGTATGGTATGAATCGAGGTCATACAGTTACGGATTCCATATCTGCCACCCGTATTGCCAAGGAATGTGGTTTTAAGGTATGTTATCACATGATGCCTGGTCTTCCTGGATCTGATATAGAGATGGATGTTGAGTCGTTTCAGACTATTTTTGAGGATCCTGACTTTAAGCCAGATATGATTAAGATTTACCCAACACTTGTAATCAAGGGAACTCAATTATATGGTTTGTGGGAAAAAGGTGAATATGAATTGCTTTCTAATGAGGGAGCAGTAAAGCTAGTTGCAAAACTTAAGGGTTATGTTCCAGAATGGGTTCGCATACAAAGGATTCAACGAGATATTCCAGCACCATATATCGATGCAGGTGTTGACAAGAGTAATCTACGTCAGCTGGTAGAAAGTGAGATGAAAAAACATGGTGAAACATGCAGGTGCATCAGATGTCGAGAGATTGGTCATAAATTGTTAAAAGAAAAAATTGAGATCGATGAGGGAGACATCGGCCTTGAAAGCATTTATTATGATGCCAGTGGTGGAGAGGAAATTTTTATCTCTCTTGTTGAGAAAAAACATGATTTGCTTATTGCTTATCTTCGTCTGCGTGATGTTGTACTACCTCACCGTCATGAGCTCTTAAAAAATCCTTGTATGATCATACGGGAGTTGAAAGTGCTTGGAAGGGAGCTTTCAATTGGACAAAAAACAAAAAAGGGATGGCAACATAGGGGATTTGGAAAAGAACTCATTGATGAGGCAGAATGCATTTGCCTTGAAGAATTCGATAAAAAACATTTATTTGTCCTAAGTGGTGTTGGAGTTAAGGAGTACTATAGAAAACATGATTTCATGGATGATGGGGTATATCTCTGTAAACAACTGCAGTAGTAAGACTATAATAGATAGTTTTGTTTCTAGGGATTTTGTATGAAGATTCAATCGCAATGTGTACCATGTTTACTAAAACGTATTATTTTTGAAGCAGAACAGAGTACTAAAGATCCTAAAATCAAAACCAAGGTTATACATAATGCCTGTCAGGCTCTCTCTGAGCTTTATGATCCAAATGGATGCAGTGCAACAATTGCTACAGAGGTGCATAAACTGGTTTATGAAACACTTGGTGATGATCCATATAAAGATTTAAAAAACCAAAGCAACAAAGTTGCGATGTCACTTGTTCCACAGGTTGAAAAACTTGTTGAAGAGTCCAATGATCCATTGAAAATGAGTATGCTATGTTCAATTGTTGGGAACACTATGGATTTTGGAATTGAGGGGGTAGGTATACGTCCAGAGATGCTGAAAGATATCTTTGAAAAAACAGTAGCTGATGGACTTGGATATGACGACTCGGTAAGGTTAAAGGAATTATTAAAAAAATCAAAAAATATCTTGTTATTTACAGATAACTGTGGAGAGATAGTATTTGATAAGATTCTTTGTCGTGAGCTAAAGAGATTCAACCCAGAATTGTTTCTGACTTTAGTTGTCAAAGGTGAACCAGTTCTTAGTGATGCTACCATGGAGGATGCTGAGAAGCTACAGTTTGAAGAAGTTGTAGACAAAATTCTGACAACAGGGTGCTTTGCAGTTGGCGTGGATTTTAACAAACTCCCATCTGATCTTGATAGTGCATTGAAACAGGTTGATTTGATAATTTGCAAGGGAATGGCAAACTATGAATCTTTTTCAGAAACAAATTATCATCCTATAGCATATCTTATGAGAACAAAGTGTGATCCCATTGCTACATCTATGAATGTACCTGTTAACATCAATGCAATAAAATTATATGAATAATGACAAACCTTATTTTGCTATCATTGCTCTTATCCAATCAGCGACATTCTCTGCATGATCTGCAATATCGTCAACCCAATCAGCAATCTTTAACAAGTGGTAAACATCCATAGGATCAAGTTTCTTTTCGAGCTTATAGATTCCTTTTGTCATCTCAAGCTTTTTCTGGTCAGCCTTCCACTCATATTCATGAACCTTGTAAATAAACTGTTTAGTTTGCTCCCGCTCACGTTTTACGAAACTTGTTTCAATCAAATCTCTAATGTTTCCAACTGCATCCTGCATTGCCTCTACTGTTTTCATAACGATCTTTGCATGTTCAATGAACACATCCTGCAGTTTTTCCGGAATCTTTGTATGGCGCATATCAAGCATATTGGCTAGGTTTTCTGCATGATCTAAAATTGCATCCTGTTCTCTTAACGCCCACAAAAATTTACCTTTATCCACAGGCATAAAAAGTGAAGAGGGAAGATGATTGCGTAAATTTCTTTTTATAAGGTCGGCTTCATGCTCAATTTTTGATACATTCTCAGCTAATTCTGAAAATCCTTTATAGTTTCCTTTATAATAACTAATTAATCCATCTCCGAGAATATCAATACATTCCCTAACTTTTTCCATGTGCTCTAGTAATTGACCAAAAGGTGACTTCCTCCTAAAGGTATCAGCAACTGGTGCTCTGAAATGATCTCTTTTATTTTTCATTTTTTCTCACCTATTTCTTATCCCACTATCGCTCTTAAACATATAAAAATTACCGCTGATGTGGCAGCAGCAATGGGTACTGTAAGCAACCATGAAACAACAATTTTTTTAATTATACTTAAATCAACGGCTTCCAAACCTCTGGCAAGCCCAACTCCAATGACTGCCCCGACAACCGTATGGGATGTGGAGATAGGGAGACCTAATTTTGATGCCACAAGTACTGTTGTAGCAGCTGCAAAATCTACTGAAAAACCTCTTGTATTGGTGAGACTTGTTATCCTTCCCCCTACTGTCTTCATGACTCTGCGTCCCCATGTCATACATCCCAAGGCTATCCCAATTCCACCAAGTGCCAATAGTTCAGTAGGAATTCCTGCAGTTAAACTCATTTCCCCTTTGGCCAGAGGAATAATTGCTGCAACTGGGGCTATAGCATTGGCCACATCATTTGCACCATGTGAAAATGCAACATAACATGAGGTAACAATTTGCAATTTCCTAAAAATACCTTCAACAGTTGCATAATCTTCGACAGATTTGGCTTCAACATTTCTAAGTAAAACCGTTGCTATTATACAAGCAATCGCAGAAATAACTGTCGAAATTAAAAGTACCTGGGGTAAATCCGATACCCCGCTCATTTCACTCAATTTGGTTTTTAAAAATAGGGATGAAACAATTAAAAATGCAGTAACGCCAATAGCAAGTGGACCAACAATCTTAGCAGCTTTCACGGGTTCGTCTTTGGCAAAAATTGTTTTTACTATGATTTTAAACACAAAAAAAGCGATTATGCAACCAACAACAGGTGAAAGTACCCAACTCGATGCAACTTTTCCCATGACTGTCCAGTCAATTGAGGATACGCCTCCTGCAATTATGCCAAAGCCAATCAATGCACCAATTACTGAATGCGTTGTGGAAATTGGTAGTTCTCTCCAAGTTGATAGAGTTACCCACAATGCAGCTGCAAGAAGTGATGCTACAAAACCCAGTAGTAAAGTGTGAGGATCTGCAATTATGCTGCTCTTTACAATGCCGCCTTTGATTGTTCCAGCAACATGGGGGCCTAAAAGTATGGCACCGGCAAAATTTAGAATGCCTGCAATGAGTACTGCCTGCTTGAAAGTGATTGCCTTTGCACCTACCGCAGTAGCCATGGAATTGGCAACATCATTTGCACCGATGCTCCATGCCATGTAAAAACCGATAGCAGCTGCACCACCTGCGATGAACAATAACGTTGGATCCAACGAGAACCTCCATCTCAATTAACGTGATATTCATACCTGAATTGCAATTTCCGTAAATAAGCATTACGAAAAAAACAGCTACTCTATTCTGATGTCTGGGTTATAATATCTATTTTTATAATGTCCATTCTCTAGATTAAACTTAATCATTTTTTTCTGTTTATTGTTTGTAATATCGACAACCGTGACTGTAATGTTCTCATTGTCTATGTCAATGATGTTAAAGGTGTGTCCAAAATGCGCTCTGGTTCTGTTACAAGAAAAAGTACCTGCATTCACAAGTAGTGTTTTATGAATTTTAACACCATAAGGGACGTGTCTGTGTCCCATAAGAACAAGTGGTACTTCATTTTTTAAGATGATGTCAAGAGTTTCGCCAGCATCTTCAATGATGTTTTTTTCTCTACCTGAGTTAGGTACTGGAATGAGATGATGATGAAACCCAACAATTGTAAGCTTTTTACCTTTTTTTATCCCCCTTTCTATGAGTCTGTGTCTTCTTCTCCCAAGTCTTCCGTCATCTTTATCCGGTTCGCTTGATGGCAGACCGACAAAACTTAGATTCTTGTATATGTGTATAAAACTTGGATCGCCAAAAAACTCAGGGAATAGTTTGTATCCAAGATTCCGTTCATCATGGTTCCCTGGGACAATGACGATTTTACCATTTATCTCCTTTAACTTTTCCTTAGCAAGCTTATATTCTGAAAGGAGTCCCCAAGTAGTTAAATCTCCTGAGATAAAAACTAGATCCGAATCAGTTTTATTTAAAAGTTTTACGGCACTATCGAAAACCTTGCTGTTGAAATCACTACCATAATTGCAATGTATGTCGGATATATGTGCGATTCTCATAAATCGCGATAAATCTTTCCCGTCCTTATATGCTTATCTCAACATTTTTTAAAGTGGGAAATAATTTCGGACTCTACACTATATTTCAAGAAAGTAAAAACTAAATAAACTATTACTGGTTTTCCTATGTTGTGCACTTATTAGAGACGATTTTATTGTTTTCCTTTGCGTTTTTACCTCCAATACTATATGCAATTTGGATTAGAAACACAGAAAAGTACAATAGGGAGAAATGGAAACCGATAATCGTATGTTTTTTATGGGGGGCAACTATTGCTATAGTCGCCTCGATAATCTTAGAGTTGATCCTTGGTATTTCTCTTGCTATTTCCTTTGATGATGGTAATATTCTTGGTCTTGTAACGGCAATAATTATCGCTCCTTTTGCTGAGGAATTGACAAAACCCCTTGCACTAAGAACTAAAACGGTTAAAAAAGAGCTTGACGAACTTGAGGATGGACTTATTTATGGCGCAGTTGCGGGACTAGGTTTTTCGGCAACAGAAAATTTGCTATATGGCTGGTGTTTTTTATCTGAAGGGCTATTTGTTTTCCTTGTTTTGATTATAATAAGAAGTTTTGGCGGATGTCTGCTGCATGCCTCTGCAACTGCATTAACTGGATATGGGTATGGAAAAACAATTATCAGGAGAAAATCAATATTGCGGGTACTTCCATTTTTTATACTGGCAATTTTTGTTCATGCATTCTATAATTTTCTCGTTTCTCTTGACATTGTAGGATTGGTAATAAGTCTATTTGTTGCTTTGATATTTGTGGCAATATCGATACATCTTGTTAGAAATAAGATAAAATCCCTTGATATGTTAAACAGATGAAATTTGTGATGCTAGTTTTATTTTCACTGTTGCCATTCAATTTTTCATCAATCTCATGGCACAAAATTATTGAAAACACAAATTAGTAAATATTCCTTTTAATATTATAAAAATAGGAGGAAAGTAGGAGGTCTAGGGGGTGGGTGAGTCTATGCACTAAAAAGTAAACCTAATTGTTATAAATTCGACCTCCGACTCAGAAATTACTATTACATAGTGGTTTATAAATATGCCGTATTTTAATACGTCAATCATCGAATTTTTTTCAGTACTAGAATTTTTCCGGCACATTGTATGCACAATATTTCACATAAAACACTTTTATAAATAGCCGACTCCTTTAACTCTAATGATCTTAAAATCTTCTTTATTTTCTATATGGAATATATCTTGGTTATTGAAGAATTGGCGAATAAGCCACATGTTAGTCTGCGCATGATTACTTATCTCTTTCACAATACATGAAGACTGTTCATTATCTCTTGCCAGGACCATATATGGTAGTATCTGGTCAAAGGCATGGGTATCAAGTGTTGCACCTGATTCGATTTCACGGATGAGCTCTATTGAAACATTTTCTCCAATTTTTTCGGCAGGCAAGCCTCTTTCCCCTAGAACTGTTGCACCAAGAATAGCATTGTGTGTTTGTGTCCATACAGTCATTCCAGTACCTGCAGAGAGTGATGTAGCTTTTTCTATTTTTAATGCTGCTTCCAGGTTTTTTTTGAGCAATGTTTTTATTGCTGCGTGCTTCATCCTTTTGCTTACGTGTTCTGGAAGATTTGCAATATTGATAATACCCTCAACTGTTGTAAATTCCTGTTTTTTATCTAGTTGTAGTGGCTGGATGTTTTTGAATGGTTGGATGGTGAGCACGACTTCGCCCCCTCCTTTTGGATAATATCCCCGTCTTATCAAATGTGCACTTACTGGTAATCCCATTTTTTTCATCAATGGTAGAAAAACATGTTTGAAATAATCCCATGATGGTGACCATTTTATATCTGTCCCACCTATTACTCGTAGTGTTATTGGTGTTTTTGTCTTTACTGAACATAGTATGCATGCCTGAAAAACTAGCATGATACTCCCTGCAGTACCTATATCAAAATTATACTCCCCACCTGTGATTTCCCCAGGTGAGAATGTTAAACTGGATGACCCAATGTTTAATCCGCTTGTTTCTGCGTTGCATAGTTTCCCTATAATTTTTATGGCTGCATAATGCTGTGGTTTTATTCCTGGATTTGATCGATTAGCACGGATATTAGTTATTTCAACTGGTTTTTTTGTTAAAACTGAAAGTGCAACGGCAGTACGTAGAATCTGTCCCCCGCCTTCACCATATGAACCATCTATGTGCAACAATCGATATCACCATCATCTGGTCAGAACATCTAGAAGCATGTCAAGTGTTGCGTCACAGGTGCTTTTTTTGTTCTGTGATCTATCTCCTGAAAAATTAAATTTTTTAACAACTGTGTTTCTCTCCGTTGAAACAGCAATAAATACCAGACCTACTGGCTTTTCTTTAGAACCACCTGTAGGACCAGCAATGCCAGTAGTAGATATACCAATATCTACATTTGATTTGATTCTAACGCCTTTTGCCATAGTCTTTGCCACTTCCATGCTAACGGCACCATATTTTTTCAACATATCTTCAGGAACATCTAATAATTCCATTTTGGCCCTATTGCTATATGAAACGATTCCTCTATCAAAATATTCTGAACTACCTGAAATATTTGTCAATGTATGTGCTATAAGACCACCTGTACAAGATTCAGCTGTTGCAACTACTAATTTTTGATTCTTCAGCATATTAGAAATTTTATCTGGAAGTTTCCCATCTATCAAACACATTACCTCCTATGGAAATAAGAATCGAAATATATAAAGGGGTTACATATACCAAGTTGAAGGTTGGATGCGGAAATTCTTTTCTTGATCGCCATATCAAAACAATATAGCCCCGTGTTGTAGCGGTCAATCATTCTGTCCTTTGGAGCCAGCGACTCCAGTTTGAATCTGGATGGGACTATTCACTGGTGCTTTGGGGGGGCATAATCTAGTAGTTAGATCCGGCCACTTGATATAACTCTAAAATGTGACTCAGTCCACTTTATTATGTCAGCATTTAGTTGAATTTACTACTCTAAATTGATTCGATGCTCGTTTTATCTTCGTGCTGAAAATTATATAAATCACATACTTATTTCGGGATTGTCAAAAACGAACTGTTGCCAATAAATCGAAGTTTGTGTTTCATATACAAAAGTATGCAAAAAGAGTATGTTTTGGACAAGCAACGATACTCCATGAAATAAAATATTGAAATATCCAAAACGCTATATATGATTATTGCAATCCTCCCCGCTACATTCATGACATCTAGGCCCTGTGGTGTAGTGGTTAACATGCTGGCCTTTGGAGCCAGCGACTCCAGTTCGAATCTGGACAGGGCTGCTCAATTTGCTCCCGTGGTGTAGTCCGGTCAATCATTCCAGCCTTTCGAGCTGGCTACACGGGTTCGAATCCCGTCGGGAGCATTAATTCCAACAGAAGGGAATTTGATTAAGCCAGCCCATTTTTTTCGTTTGCTTAAATTTTCTTGGCTCGACCTGTAATCCTCTTTCATCAATTTTTTCATTCGTTTACTATTCTGATGAAATTTAAGGACAGATTTTAACCAATCAAATTTAAAATTTTCATAGTACATTTCAGCAAATTCAACATATATCTCTGTAGTATCCTGTTTCTTATGTCCTAATTTATTTTTAACCTTCCTTATCTGCCAAGAGCCATTTTTCTCCATATACTGTATCATCTTAGCTATTGCGTACCAATCCCTCATTATCTTAGGACAAAAATCATTCCATACTGGTTTTACATAATCCGCTAGGAAGCCTCTGAGATCAGCTACTGTTTCAAATGGTTTTCCATTTGGTTTTAAAAATAAAAAACCATCATCATTTGTCTTCTTTTTTCTCCAGATATATATCCAATTTTTCAAACTGTTTTGCTGTCTACTATACATCACTGGTTTTTCTAGTCTTATCTGTCGATTTCTATGTCTTTTCTTTTGCTCTGTTATTATAACTGTTCCACTTTCAAAATCTATGTTTTTCACTTTTAATATTATTATTTCCTCTGGTCGTAATCCTGATTGAAATCCTATGGTCAGTATTGTTTTTATCAGTTTATTCGTATATTGAGCTTTTGCATATTTATGATGTATTAATTTGTTTACCATTGGGGGCATTGGTATTATTTTTACTTTGTTCTCTGGTCTTTCCGGTGGTTTATACGGCCAATATGAAATATCTACTCCTCTTGCTTCTGCAAATGTTCTTATCGTCTTCCAAAGGTTATGAATGTGATTTACACCGTAATTATTTACATCTAACTCTTTTCCTTTTTCCTTGTACTCTACATTTTCAAGATACATCAATAAATTTATCACTTGTTCTGGTTTTTCATCAAATATCAACCAATTGATTGGAAATACCGGGTGTCTTTCAAATTGTCGAGCTGTCCTAATCCTGACATCTATTGTTTTTTCCGCTTTCTTTTTTGTTTCAATCCACCATGTCTTAACCGCACAGTATAATTCTTCATTTGTTTCATATCTGCTGAAATCTACAGTTAACGGATACAATAATTTTTTACTGTCTATCTTTTTGATAATGCCAACATCATAATTTTGAAATTTACTATTTCTTATCACCCCATCCTCCCCTTTTGGGGTTGAGATAGTTACTTTGTTTCTGCCTAATACCATTTCTCTTTTCCATTCTTGTATATTGCCTCCTGCCTCGTTATTTTTTGGCAAAAGGCTATTAAATTTAGGCTTATTAATGTTTTTCATTTATGTCAATATTTACATGAATGTAAATATGTTTATATAAGTCAAATTATTTACATAAAATTAAGATCGTGTAAATATGCAACCTAATAAAAAACCAAAATGGGAAGATTTGGAAAAATCTAAAACATTGACAAATTGTTATGCAGGAGCTTACTCAGATTTTATTAGTGGAATGGCTATCGCTAAAATATTTAAAAATAAAAATGTTGGAATGTATACAAAGAACTTTCAGGAATATGAAGGAATTTTATTTGAAAGACATCAGAAAAAGCCTTCATGGAAAAGTGATCGATACCGTTCACTATCACAACCTTTAATAAATATCATTAAGAGAGATACAAAGATTATACGGACAACAGATATAAAAAATCTCATTGACAGTAAAAGTTTTCGAATAATTATTGGTGCAACACAAGTAATTAAAACAAAAAATGGTGAATATCACCATCGCATAATTCGAACACATAAAGATATACTTGGAATCCTTGGTCTAAATGCAATTTCAGAATATTTTAAGTCTGAGATACGAAAATATAAACATGTAAAAAATATCGATACTGAAAAAGTCAGCGCTAATATTAGAAATCTTGATCCAACATTTATTCCAGATATAAAAATAAAAAGTTATGGTGTTGAAGATAAACGTGTACTACAATCCAATAAATTTTTTAGAAAATTTGATATTGATACTTTTAAGGAATTAACAAAATTATACCCTGAACATAAAGCTATTCTTACAGGTGTAAAATATGCAGTATTATATTCAGATTCCATTACCAAATAAATCCTGAGGCGGGCACATATTGCAAAAGTTAAAAGCCCGACACGTTTTAATGGAAACCACTTATCGTCATAATGAGGATGCTGATTACAATCCCATCGAAATAATTTTGTTCCATTAACCTTATTTTTTGAAAACTTGTATAAATTATCCAAAATTTAATTTAAGGTAAGAATCATGCCTTACTTTCGCACTTTCTACTTCATCAAAAAATTTTCTAAAAGATCTACTATTCTCTCTCATCACAGAAGGATCACCGCTTGTTAAGATTTCTTTAGCGAATTTGGGGCTTTTAATCTTTTTACTTGGGAATAAAATTTTTATTAATTTTTGAGGACAACGAATATCTGCATCTGCATTTATTATTTTTTTTGGGAAACTAATTGTTGATATGTCGACTTCACATTTACTTTTAATATAAGTACTGTCAGCAAAATACCAACATTCTAATTTTGGTATTATTGTAACAATCGATATCTGTTTAGGTTTTTGAGATTCCTTTATTCTTTTTGATTTTAACCAATTGGTTGCCCTTTGTGAAAGTTCTTTAATCAAATCTTCACACGTTTTAATAATAGGATTATTTTTTTTTGCATCAATATAATCTAAACAAACAATTATTGTTATTGGCATATGGGTTTCAGCTAAATCGGTTAATTTTTCTTCTAAATTTGATGTGATATCTCCATTTCCTTGGGCCTTTGATATATGAATTGGTTTTACTATTGTGCCATTTATTCCGTATATTAATTTTTTAAATGATACTCTTTCACCTTCACCTTCAACAATACAACCAATTGCAGGTCTTACTATACACATTCTGGGACTCCTCCGATAAGTCCCTGTCTCCATTTTCTTCCTATAGAATTCATATCTTCATTAGAATTAGGTGATATTTCTTTTAAAGTCTTAAATACAGTACCTTCTTTTTCATTTCTTGAACAAACCAATACTTCATCCATTTTTACATTTTCTAATATTTGATCGGAATGTGTTGTTATAATAATTTGAATATTATTTTTTTCAATTAATTCTTTCATATGTTCAATTAAATGTTTTAATGCCCAAGGATGTAGTCCAATTTCAGGTTCTTCTATTAGGACAGTGGCATATGGTTTTTGACTTTCAATAGCAGTTAAAATTGCTAAAACTCTTAAAGTTCCATCTGATGCTTCCCAAGACTCTATAGGCCTTCCACCAAATATTTCTTCAAATTCTATATAAAGTTTTTCTCTTAAAAATTTTTTAGTTTGAATATCATTAATCATTGGCGATATATTTGATAGAGTGTCTAAAATACGATTCCATGCTTCTTTATTTTCTTTTGATACTGATTGTAATACAGAAGTTAAGTTATCTCCAGTTAATTTTAAAATTTTATCTTGTGATATATTTTGTTCTTTCCTTAAAATATTAATTAAAAAATCATAACGATTAATATTCGTTAATGCTGATCTTATTCTTAAAAAATGTGGTGATATTTCTGATAAAATAGTTCCAAATATAGAATCATAATCTTCATCAGCTTTAGCCGCTAACTCATATAAATTATCTGGCGTTAGGTTCTCTGCCATCATTGTACTAACTTTCCCTCTTGATTTTAATAAAGTATATCCAATTAGAGGTGCCAAAATTTTTTTATGTGTTGAACTGGATTTTTTTATTGAATCAACCGAATCTAATATTGGACCAGGAAGCATCCAATTATAAAATAAATCAATATTTCTTGAGGTTAGTCCAGGATTACTTGAAATTCCTATTTTATTTTTTGCTATCTCTATTATTATTTCTGATTTTCTATTATATTTTTTAACTGATTTATTTAATCTGCTTGTCACCCCTAAAATATCAAAAACTTTAGTTATTTCTTTCTCGACTTTTATTCTTTCATTAGCTTCTAGTCCAAATTCAATAGAATAATTACACCATAGTTCTCTTTCCTTTTCATTTTCAAATTTATAAGGTTCACTTTTAAAATTAACATCAATTTCAGTTTTTTTCCCTTTTAATTTTTTTTCATCATATATTTTTGGGAGAATATTATTAAATCCGTCTTTATCCTTTATACTTTCTCTCAATCCTTTTCTTGATAAATTTCCTAAAAAATCTAAACATTTAATTAAATTTGACTTTCCTGTATTATTTGCACCAACTATAACAGTTAATGGTCTTAATTCAATATCTTGGTTAATTATGCTTCTAAAATTTTTTATATGAATTTTTTTAATCATTTTATACTCTCGTTAACCTTTTGTTTTAAATAGTATAGCTAAATTCATCTATTAAACAATTTATTGATATTTAAATTGTTTTATACGTTTAGCGTAAACAATTTGTGCGCCCTTGCCTCCGGCAAGCCCGCCACACCAAATTTGTTTTATGTTTGATAAGAATTGAATCAAACACATAATATGCCGATAAATAGGAGCATGAGGCAACTAGGATCGGTCGTAGTCCATCACAACCTTACTAATTAAGATGGATACTCCCTTCCTCTTTTAATATTGGATGACGCTCCGTACCCGTCGCCCTCATTTCCTCTTATCACCATCAGAAAGATTCTTATAAAAACCTCATCGTTATAATTTTGTTCTATGATCCTTATTATTAGAATATTCAGAATTTTCCAATCAACGCCTCTTCTCAAGTATATCTCATATAAAATCTTTCCCTCCTCTTACGATAACCATTTGGATCATAATTTGTATACTTATTTCTAAAGATCGGGTCGTTTAACCGTTTAACAAAATCGATATTCTGATACAGAAAAGATAGTGGAATACTATCATCAACAATTACCAAATATTCAGAACTACATTCAGAATCAGATTTTGGTTTCAATGGTGTTATCAACCCACGTGAGCATTGATACGAACGAATATTAAACAACCAACACAGAGCTTGAGTTAACTGGTTGTATTCATTTGTATTAGTGTACGTCTTGGTGATGTACTTCATCAGATAATTTATAGGATTCCTGATTTTTTTTCCTGCACTATCCCTGTTAATCCATATAAAACCCAGTTTCCATAAGTCCCTTAACTTACGGTAATCCATTATTCTAGATGCTCCAAGAAAGCAAATATGCAAATGAGGATTACCATTCTTCTGTGCCTCAATAGTGCACACATACGGTGGAGATTTGACACCTCGTTTCTTAAAATAATACTTTACTGCCGTAATAAAACGATTATACTGTTTCTTAATATCCATCCACATCCTGTATTTATTATCATAATACAGCTTGGGATCTATTGTCAGCGTGAGTAAAACAGACGTAGATTTCTGATACTTCCAAGATAGATAATTAGCACGTCTTTTTATTTTCTCCTGGTAGCTTTTACAATATCTATTATCCAATTCTATGAATATCTCTTCACCATCTACAGAATATGCTAAAATATATCTATTTTCTTCTTCAGATTTAGCAAGATAAAATTTAAACGACTTCAATGCAAAAGAAAGGAGAAGCTTATTCAAATCATCAACAGGAGAAAACCATCTTTCAATAACAGAAGTATCTTTAAAATTCTCAATATATTCATTTTTTATTTCTCCAATATAATGTTCCAATGCGATGATATTCGCCCTCTTCTGATTAGTTTTAATCTCGTTTACATCTATTAACTTAATTTGGTTTTTTTGAATTATTCGTGAATACGTGTCAAGTAAACTACTAGATGATGAATTCTCTTCATGTCCTATTGATTTAACAACCAATAGGATACCTCCTGTTAATAAAAAAAGAAAAAAAAGGGTTTATTGTGTGATATTGGCAATTCGTTAACTTTTTCAACAGAGTTAAAAGTTTATGTACCCCGTCGGGAGCATTTCTCCTTATCTGCAAGGTAGTCGATCAGGCGGATTTCAAGGAATGAACTGAGGTTGATTTGTTGTTTTTTTGGCTTGAGTTATTATATCTTTATCGATGCTTAGAGTTAGTTTTTGTTTAGGCATAAATTAGGTAAGGGTTGCTAGTATATAGTGTTAATGATTAGCATGGTTTGTGGTAGAAGAAACGCTCTGATTTTTTGCTTTTTATAATACTATACCATTACTTTTTGCGCCATACTTTAAAATATACAATGGTCAGAATTATTGCTGCTGGGATACCAAAAATTACGAGCAACCAGGCTAAAGCTAGGAACCAGGAATACACCCAATATGTATAAGGATAATCTCCAAATGGAGTGAAAAAATCTCCTTTGATATAAATGTAAATTGAATACGCAATGAACATAACGAACCCAAAACAACCACCAGCAGATGTTCCACGATGTTTGTTTTTATCTCTACCTTTAAACTCTGCTTTCTCCTCAGCTGATAATCTATTCCAAAATAAATACCAACCCACTCCAAAAGCAACCGCGACAGGTATCCCTACAATCAATAACTCCCACAATATAAGAAATATGAAAAACTCCCAAATCCACGCTAAGGTCCATTCTCCGATGGTTGCGGTACCCATAGCTCCAATTGGAGAAGTCTCAATGAACCAAAAAAGAACCATAAGCGCTCCCACGATAGTAACTACACAACCAATAATAAAGACCGTAAATGCTTTCCAGTGTTCCTTAATTTTCCGCGGCCAAAACTCTCCGCCGCTATAATTACACTTTTCTTCCATCTTCTCACACCTCATTATTATCAACAAAAGGTAACTTATATAATTTTACATTCGTAACATTATTACTTGCTGATTATGATGTTAATGGTTAGCATGATTACGGTGGTTCAGAATTTAACAATTCATACATATTAAAGTAATACGCTGGATTTTCGTGCGCGGCCCTATCTGCGCTTGCAAAAGAAATAACTATATCGCCTGTTTCAGGACACGCAACCCATTGATGCATCGGCCTAAAAAATTCAAATATTTTTGTCAGTATGGCCCAAGAAATATCTGTTTTTCCGCTATAAACGGTTCGAAGCATGGACATAGTATTATTCAAATTCATATCTCCCCAATGTTTTTCTATATCTTTACTAAGTATCCAATAGTGTTTCCAATGAGGGAACAAATTATTTTCTTCCAAAAAACCAACCTTCCAAGATAGCCATAGCAAAAAACTTCTTGGACTATAACGATGTCTCTGAACGGATGCCAATGTTTGGTCTATAAAGCAGTTTGTTCTTCTAACAACATGATCAATTCTCCAGAAGGGGCGATTTGATTCTACAGTATTATTCCATGTGCCTACATATGATAAGTTTGCACTCTGTTCAACTACAAATCCTATAGGAATTTTTCCGTCGGAGATGATGAAATTTGCGCCTTTTGTTTTGTTTGCGTTGACAATATCTATCGCCTCCTCTACCGTAGACGCATGATCAAGTATCATCTTCATTCTAAACTCTTTAGGAGTTCCATGAAAGGTCTTATCTTCAGGACTCCAAGATAATTTGTATCCAATCCCTATGCTGTTTTCATTTATTCCTCCCACAATTCCAATATCACAGGCAATTGCTGGATACAATGATGCATATCCATTATTTGGTTTACGGACTATCAGAATCTGATTCTCTTGCAAATATTTACCACTAATTGGATCTCTTATGTTAAGAGATGCATCATAGCTACGCATGTGATATAGATTACCATCAGAAGTTGCTGGACCCCAGGCAGCACTGCCACAGCAAGTTATATCATGGTAAATCGGCCCAAGCATGTTTATAGCAGAAATCTGTTCAAAAGAAATTTCTGAACCATTTGCCATACCATTCATTTCCTTAATTATCTCTGGTGGAACATAAACCTTCATCACATTCCATACATCAAGAAGATCGTTATAAAAAAATCCAACCTGCTCCAAAAAGTTGATAACAGCCCGAGAGTTTTCAAGTATCTCTTCTTTTAATAGAAAGCCATATTGATATCCCATTTCATAAGATGAACCGCTAATATGAAGGATTTTTATTCCATCGCGTTCTTCAAGCCAACCACCATCAAGTGGATTATAGATTTCAATAGCATTTATTCCAACTGGAATAATCGTGCCAATTAATAATGTACAAAAAAAAATTCCAATTATCTTCTTCAATTTCGTAGCCTCTCGTATGATTATTATAATGCATATCTTATTTAAGAATTTGATGGTTGCAACACTTGTTACATTATTACGTGCTGATTATGATGTTAATGGTTAGCATGATTATATTAAAATTATTCCAATGGTATCATTCCCTTTCCAAAAACAACCCTAAGAGATAGTATTAGCCAGAGGATTGGACCAACTATCAAAAGAATGGGTACAAAGATATTGGTATTTTCTACCAGATAAGTCATGAGAACAACTGGAATAAGTAAATATGTTAGAAATTCATTTAATCCTATATATATAAGCATTTTATCCCTGTTTAATAAAGGTGTAGATATAGCCTTCCATAAAGTATAGATTACTGCTATAGAAAAGATAAAAAAAAGTATACCTGGAATTGGAAGGGTATATATGAAAAAAGATGTATATCCAGTTAGAAAAATAAATATCGCTATCATAATATGAATGCTTTTAATGAAAAAAGCATAGAGAATAAATGATGTTGGAATTTTTAATTCATCATTTATTACTTTCACTCCAAATACTATAGGAGTTGTTTTAATGCCTATCCTTGCATCATACTTCACGTCCTTTAAATTTGCTAAAACTCCTACATCAAATACAAATTGCATCAGACTTAGTGGTACTATGAACAGTACAAGAGGGGTTAGATTATCTGATGTTGTTAGGGCTCCAAATAATCCCGAAGCACACGCACTCAACCCTAGCACATATTCCATTCCAGATATGTGTTTGCTATATTTATTGTATAGAGTTATTAAGAAAAAGGATAATAATAGAACAGAAAAAGATAACAAAGTAAATAAGAAGATATATGCTAGTGAGAGTGATATGATTAAGGAGAATAGAATTATAAAAATCACTTCTTTTTCAGAAATTGTATCTAAGGCAAGTGGTCTTTCTGATACATATTTGGATTTCTTATCTATATATCTATCAAAATAATCATTCTGAACAGATCCGAAAATGTAGATAAACATACCAATTATAAACAATACTGATAATCGGAAAAAATTGAATTGCCCATTGCACATTGCTCCAATAACTGGAATTAATCCGAAGAATACAATCCAATAAGGACGGATAAGAATTATGTAATCTTTTATTTTGCCCCGCATGACTAGTGAATTATTTAATAGGATATAAAAACCATTCCTGTTATTGCACAAGTACCATGGATACGAAGCTCTTATGGTATTGTGGAATGTTCTTGTGTTTTATTTGAAACATTAAGAAAATCAATAATTTATTGTCAATAATTATCGCGATTATATGTAAAGAGCATTCAGGTTTTGACAAATATAAAATGTGTTTTTAGTGGTTAAAATCATTATGTGAGCGTTAAAAAATTAACATTATTACTTGCTGATTATGAGGTTGATGGTTAGCATGATTTTATTTTTATGAATTTTTTGTCAAATCTCGTTTTGTCTGATGGATGTGAGGAGTGAACAATAATATTGTTATAAATGTTGCAATAAAACCATTAGGGAAATTATTTAAGATTAATTATTATATTATTTATTAATAAATAACATCTGTACGGAGGGAACTATTACGATTGACATTAGTAAAAGCAGTTATTTGAAATATTTCTTATTTGGCAGTCTCTATTTCTCCGAAGGATTAATTATGGCCATTAGCTTTGTAATAATCCCTGTATATTTTTTAGAACGAGGTTTTTCTCTACCAATAACGACTCTTGTGATTGGAATTATTTCAATACCTATGACAATTAAATTTGTCTGGGGTGGAATAGTAGATTATTTCATACGGTTTGGGAGAAAACGATTTATAATTCTTGGAGGTCTGCTATTTGCTGGTGGTCTTTCTATTCTCACTGTTATTGACCCCCGTACAGCATTAATACCATTTACGTTTTTCTTATTCATAAGTGTTTGCGGGGTAGGATTTCTTGATGTCTCTGCAGATGCATGGGCAATTGAAATCTCAAGGGAGGAAGAACGGGGAAAAATAAATGGTGCAATGTTCGCTGGTCAATATGCTGGTTTGGCTCTTGGCAGTTCTTTGCTTGCCATCATAGCAAAAATCTTTGGGTATAACATATCCTTTTTGGTAACTGGCTTAATCGTCTTCCTGATAATTCTTTTTCCCTTCATTGTCAAGGAAGTCAAAATAATTAAAAAGCATCAAAAAGTAACAAAGCTTCTCATCGGTGAATTTAGGAAAAGAACAACACAGCTTATAGCTATTTTTATGCCAATAGTTGACATAAATAAGGGGATGTTGATAGTTTTGATTCCATTATATATGAAAACTGTTCTTCAGTTAGATATTGCCCAAATAGGATTGATTGTAGCAATATTCCCCGTAACTGCAGCAGTAGGCTCGTTAGTTGGCGGAGCAATAGCTGATAGATGGAATAAGAGAAGAACTCTTTATGTTTTTATTGGAGCAAGTATTTGTTTATCAGCTTCGCTCATATTTGCAAATACCTGGCAGATTTTGGCTATTATATATGGTATAATTGGATTCTTACAAGGGGGTTACATGACAGCAAAATGCGCTATGTGTATGGATGTAACCAATCCCCGTACTGGTGCCACCCAATTTTCAATTTTAACAAGTCTGGGAAATGCTGGTATGGCTGGGGGGGAAACAATGAGCGGAACTTTGATTGCAATGTTTGGTTTCAGCCGTACATTTCTCTATTCTGGATGGGTTTTTGGCCCTGCACTTTTATTATTGTACTTTATCAAGCTTAAAAAACAGAAATTAGAGGTAAAAAACCTATGATTGATATCTCTAAACATCCTTTTTTAAAATACCTTTTATTTGGAAATCTCTATTTTGCCAATGGAATACAAGGTGCTCTTGGTATAGTACTTATCATAGTTTATTTCACAGAAAAAGACATCTCAATTGCAACAGCAACACTTGTTGCTGGAATTGCATCACTACCCTTTACTTTTAAATTCCTATTTGGTCCAATGACAGATTATTTCATAAAATTTGGAAGAAAGCCATTCATAATTTTTGGAGGTTTAACTGCAGGAATTAGTATGTTCCCCCTCGCTTTTATTGATCCAACAGTTGCACTACTGCCCTTCACATTATTCCTATTCATAGGTGTTATTGGCATTGTATTTCTTGATATCGCTGCAGATGCTTGGGCAATACAAGTCACAAAAGCACATGAGCGAGGAAAAGTAAATGCTGCTATGTTTGGAAGTTTATTTGGAGGTATGGCAATTGGCAGTATGTTACTCTCATTTATTGCAAAACATATTAATTATTCGATGGCTTTCATTGTAACTGGTTTCATTTTACTTTTAACAATCATTTTACCATTAATAATACAAGAGAAAAAAATTGTAAAGAAACGCCCAAAAATATCAAAGTTACTAATTCATGAATTTAAGAAAAAAAATACAATCATTATTGCCTTATTTGGATTTTTTGCTGCATTGAATTTTGGAATGATACTTTTTATTATTCCTGAATATATGATGAATTTTCTTAATTTAGATGTTGTCCAAATAGGGCTTATCACGTCATTATTTCCAATAGGCGTTGTAATAGGAGCAGTAACAGGTGGAATAATGGCAGATAAATGGGGCAGGAAAAAAACACTATATATTTTCCTTACTGGTACAATGATCCCTTCCACCCTATTAATAACTGCAAATACATGGCAGATATTAGCAATAATTTATCCGATAATTGGATTTTTACAAGGCGGATCAACCTTTTCAGCATTGATGGCTTTATTTATGGATATATCGAATCCAAAAATTGGTGCCACCCAATTTTCTATATTAACAAGTATAACTAACTTTGGAGATTATGGTATCGCAATATTCAGTGGAACTCTTGTTTTAATACTTGGATATCATCGTTTCTTCCTCTATGCAGCATGGGTAGTAGGACCAGCACTTTTAATATTATATTTTATTAAAGAGACAAAGCGATGAAAAGAAAAGCAATGTTTTCAAAAATCATGTTAGGTATTGCTTCAACTTCAAAATATCTTTGGTATTATCAAGCTTAGGTCGATAATATTTTT
>JAUWWG010000010.1 GCA_030616985.1 Thermoplasmatota archaeon | reverse complement strand
TTTTTCCCTCGGCTGAAAGTATTGTATGCCCTTCTTCTTTCAAATGCGAAGCTTGTGCATCGACACCACCTGGAAATTTGGGCTTCAAATACCCCTCTTTATTAATCACTCTCCAATATGGTGTGATCTGCGTTTTTCCATTGCTTTTATCTTCCTCTGCTGCTTCAGCAGCAATTCTAAGAAAGATTCCTGTTACTTTGCTACATGTTTTGTCAGCACCATTGTCCCTTGCCAATTTTTCCCGTATTTGAACATCAGTAACCAATTTTCCTTTGGGAATAATACGTATCGCAGCATCGACATCAAGAGGTTTAGGAATAAGTATCTTACATATTTTACCATGACCCGGATGAGGGTTTTCCAATTTTTCTCGCCATGTAATCATAAATATCCCTCACAAAGAGATAACAACCATTTCTTTAAAAATATTGATAGTTAAAGAATTGTGAAACACTTTCTATCCAGAACCTAAAATATCATTTGCAAACGCTTCAAGTTTTTCCTCGTAACTATCCTCTAACGGCCCTTTCATTCCTGTCACTTTTATTTTTAATCCGTCTGTGATTTTGGTCATACCAGTTGGTTGAAGAAGTTTTTCCATTTTTTTAAGAACCTCTGTTGTATCAGAACTATGGGTTGTTATCAGAGCATATTTTGATCCCTCTTGTGTAATATTTATTTTTTTCAGAAATTTTTTCATTTTCCGTGCTGGACTACCTATTTGTGTTGGTGCGCTAAACACATAGATATCAGCTTGCAACAGTTCATTTGGTTTTACATCTCGTACTGAAAAGAGATCCACGGCATGACCTTTATTGCTAATAATATCTTTTAGGTGTTCTACACATTTTTGTCCATTACCATATTTCGACTCGTATGCAATACAAACCTTCATTATTACTCACCAATGCCTAAACATCTTTCCTCTTTTTAAAATTATCAGTTTAAAGTAGTGTAACATGAAACTTTCCAAAACCTAATCTGTCTTTTGATGTCAATCTTAATTTTTCCCTAGAAATTTATGAAGAACAGAAAGTTATAAATACTAGATGTTATATACATATAACATAATGTTAGAAATAAATAATAAAAAATTTGAAAACAATAATATTAAGTTAGATATAACTAATATAATGTTATTACTAACTAACATATAAAAGGAGACGAAAAATGAAAGATAAAATTGGAATTGTTGTAGGCATTGGAATTGCAGTTTTGATATTAGCGGCACTATCCCTTTACGTAATATCTGCAGAGAATATTGAATTAAGTGAAATCACATCAATGAGTATAGTTTTAATATTAGTATCCTCTGCGACTTTCATATTGTGGGATAGGCTGAAAAACATTAGAAAAGGATTGCCCGCTAAAGATGAACGGTTAGTGCAAGTTGATTATAGAGCAGGATATTATGGCTTCATCGCCGCAATGTGGAGTGCAATTGGGAGCAATGTAATAGCAGGAATCATTTGGGATATTGAGCTTGAAGGGGAACATGTTTCGGCAGTGGTAGTACTAGTTTCAGGATTAGTTTTTGTTGCATCTTACCTTTACCTTAGCAGAAAGGGTGACGCGAAATGAAAAACATACTTTGGTATCTGGGTTTCCTGTCCGTTGTGAGCGTGTTGTATTTTGTTGAGGGGAAGACGGTTTTCCTGTGTTTCCTTAGTTTCATTCCCTACTTTTCAATGTACAATTTAAGCGACGAGAGGCTAGACATGGTTATTGGCAGGGCAACAAGGAACGCTTTTATGTACACGATATTTTTCGGAATTGCAACGATTGTGTACATATACCTGACGCATAGCAGTACTGAACTATTCGCTCCGGCATTTGTATTTCTTTTCGGAGGAAGCCTGATGGTGTGCCTTCTCTCTGTATTTTACTACGACCGGGCAGGTAAATGAAATGAGAACACGAATCAAAGAACTCAGAGCACGATACGATTTAACCCAAGAGGATCTTGCAAGAAAGGTGGGCGTGAGGCGAGAAACTATATTATTCATGGAAAAAGGAAAATACAATCCTTCCCTTAAATTAGCCCATGATGTTTCAAAAGCGCTACAGACTACAATTGATGAATTGTTTATATTTGAAGATGAATAAGATGTTACCATCCAAAACTCAAATCTTCCTACCTTCAACAGAGTGCCAACAGCAATTTTTGAAAATGATATAGCCGGAAAGGACAATACAGTGGTTAGCATTATTGTGTCAATATTATTTACACGTATCTCCTTTGAACTATAATATATGGCGTTCACATTTTTTAATATGATGTAAGAAAATTTCAGCAATCATGTGTGCTCCCACATTATTCAAATGAACTCCATCGAGTGTCAAATAAAGTTCCCTATTTTTTGATTTTCTCTCAACGCGTTCTGGATCATTCAACAAATAAGCAATGATGATGTCTACTATAATCCTATATGGAATAAACGGAGAAGATTTTTTTGATGACAATGTCGAAATAAAATCCTTACGAACATCAATATATTCCACATTTTCATATTTGGCAGCTAAAGCCTCGATTTCCACCGATAACTCCCCTAGCCTTTTGTTCCATTTATTATGTATATCTTCACCGATTATTGACGGCGATACAACAAATGTTTTCTTTGCATTGTATGCTATTGTCTCAAGGAGCCTTTGATAACGATTTATAAAGTCATCTATATTCTTAGCCCAGCGTTGATTAAATAGCAATTTGGTGATTGGAAATTTCCATGAAACATGAACAAAAACATCATTTACACCGACCCAGAGAAATGCTATATCGTATGTTTCAGAGATACTTAATTTTTTAATTCTCTGGTAAAGACTGATCACAGTATCACCTCCCCGTCCAGAATTGATTAGGTCATACTGCGGAAGTTTTTCTTTTAAAATATCAAAGTAGGACACACCAGGGATGCCCTCCGTCAGACTATCACCAAAGAATATAATTTTCGTCGTTCTTCACCTCATCCAAAATTCATAACTTTTTCTTCTTATAAAAATGGTAGCTCAATACGATACTGATCAGTCTTCTGAATCTCATGCCTCTCCCCCAGATAGACATTGAAAGGATAAAAAAACATTGTTATAACTAGAGAGCTTCAAACCGCTGACATCTGTTTTCAATCAGTAGTTTGGCGAAGAAGTCCCAAAGCTTTAAGTTTTTCTGATAGTTTTTCTGCTACTATTGATACATCCGATATCTTTCGAGCGCCAGTACACACAATCTTTCCAGAGGAAAAGAGCAACATAGCCACTTTAGGTTCCTTTATCCTATAGACCATCCCAGGGAATTGTTCTGGCTCATATTCAATATTTTCTAAACCTAGACCCATAGCAGTTTCAGTAAGATTGAGTTCTCCCCTCAGGTCGCCCACAGCCACAATATTCTGAACAACTATCTCAAGATCTTTATATACATCTACCCCCAATTTTCTTAATTTTTCTGCTATTATATTGACACTCTTATGTACATCTTCAATGTTCTTTGCACCAGTACAATTTGCTTTCCCACTTTTAAAGAGAAGTGTAGCGGTTTTCGGATTTTTTAATTTATAAACTAATCCAGGGAACTGTTCAGGTTCATATTCAGCTTCTTCAAAAGATTGTATTATTAGGTCTAAATCTAGCTTATCTGCAAAAGCCGTAGATGCTACAATATTTTCCACTTTTATTTCTATCATCTAATGTTCACTTCCCAACAAATATCGTTTTCATTGTATAGATCGAGTTAAACAAGTATGCAGTCACCCTATATGCCATTTTCCACTCTAAAATGAAGAAGGGGTTTAAAGATTTCCCGTTTTGAAATCTTTAAACCCTCAATATATCCGCTTGCTCCCGTAATAAGAACCTTCATATTATCGCAACATTTATTGCCCTATTTAACAACTATGTTGTTCTGTTTTGCAGTTCTATTATCTTCCGCCGTCGTTCAGATATCCAACCAATGAGTATTTATAACAGGTTATGTTCTATTTTTTTCTCTCACGTAAGGAGAAAGATACAAAAGAAGTTGATTTAAATGACAAAACTACGATTTGATAAAGGCGATTACCTTAATGTGGGTGGCCAACCATTAGCCGGAACCTCTTTTGTTAATTGGATGAAATTGTTGATAAAGAATAGATTTCACATTGATTGGCAGTTTCTACCAAAAGCTGCATATGTTACTATAATGATTTTGATTACTACCCCTTTCCGGATTTCTGAAAAAAGAAAATTTGATAAAAAATTGGAAGACGTAAAAATTGCTCCACTTCTTTTCATTGTTGGACATTGGAGAAGCGGTACAACATTTCTACATTATCTGATGGGGCAAGACAAAGGCTTAGCATATGTTTCAACCTTTGAGACAATGGCCCCAGGAGTTTTTCTTGGAAGTGAGAAAATGTTTAAGGGAATTGTAAAAAGCCACTTGCCAGAAAAAAGACCAATGGATGACTTAGAAATGGAAGCAGATTTACCGTATGAAGAAGAGTATGCAATAGCAAATCTTAGCCTTTATTCGTTTTATCACGGATGGTACTTCCCAAGAAGAATAGATCATTATTTTAAGCAACAGGTCACGTTTGAGGGAGTTGAAAGTGAGACTATAGAAAAATGGAGACAAGTTTATAGTTATTTTTTGAAAAAAATCACTTACAAGAATAATGGAAAGCGAATAATGCTGAAGAGTCTTGTTAACACGGGTAAAATAAAATTACTTCTAGAGGTGTTCCCAGATGCAAAGTTCATCCACATTTATAGAAATCCATACAAAGTGTATCTATCTACTTGGAAATTATATAAGAAAATACTCCCCATGTTTTCGTTTCAGCATGTAAAAATCGAACAATTCGATAAATTAATAATAAAGTTTTACAAGGAACTTTATACAAAATACTTTGAGGAAAAGAAATTAATACCAAAAGAAAATCTTGTAGAAATAAGATATGAAGATTTTGTTAAAGAGCCGATAAAAACACTTGAATCAGTATATAAAAAGTTGGGATTGAATGGGTTTGAAGAAGCAAAACCAACCCTTGAAAAATATGTTAAAAAACATAAGAATTACAATCCAGATACATATACGCTTGATGAAAGCACAAAGAAAAAAATATACAAAGAATGGGAATTTGCATTCAAAGAATTTGGATATGCAGAATAGACATATACTTTTCAGATATCCATCATTTTATCGATCCGGGGGAAAGAAAATGAGAGGGGTCATAGTTGACAGAAAAAAGCATACCAATTAATTTTACAGTAGAATGTTTGGAAAAACCATTGAAACAGAAACAGGTAACAGCAACAATACGAGGTGGAAATTATATTTCGAAGTATGGTTTGAAAACCGGTGAAAAAATCGAGGTCAAGTATAAGAGAAAAAGAATAGGATTTGCAGTCATCAAAGACATATATTTGATTGGATACTTTGATTTATTTGATCCGGAAATCGTAAGGAAAGAAGGATTCGATTCATCTGATGAATTGATTAGTGTTTTGAAACAGTTTTGGAAATGGCATTGGAATAATATCGTAGATGGAAAACAGAAAATGCCCATAATTGAATTTGAATGGATGTAGCAGAAATAAAAATCAAGAAGATATGATTTATCTGCCTGATATAATTGTATTTAGTTGGAATGAACTTAGAATGCCTCGATGGCAGTCTATAATATTCTTTTATGACCACATTCCAGACATTTTGTCATTCCTTTCCGCTTTTTGTTTGATTCGGTATACTCATGCCAAGTCATTTTTTTGCATTTATCACAGTAGTTCTTTTCTTTTAGTCCATTCATTTTTCTCCCCGATCACATGAACCAGCGAACCGGAAAATGATTTTTTTGAGAACTTTATAGGCATTTCCATATATTGAACCACATGTCGTCTAATTCCTCATCTATTTTGAGCCGTTCTGTAGGTATCATTTCATCTGTCTTTTCCAGTTCCTCATTGTATCCTCGCGATTGACTATCAAATCGTCCAAGTTTTTCTTCTTTTCTCAGTTCTTTTACTATTTCCGGCTCACCCACCATAAGCTCGTATCCCACCTACATATTTCATAACAACTATTTCTTTAAAAACCTTACAACTATATTCGTCCAGTTAGATTTGGAAACACTACCAATCTTCTTGAGATAATCGGCATTGATTTTTTCCTAAAGATATTTAGCATGTTAGTGTCTGAAGTATATTTGTATCTACATTTTAAAATTTGTTTCTCCTTACAAAATGTAATATTTAAGAATACACGTTTAACTTATCTTTTCTGCTACATTTTATGTTATAAATAGTTTTTCTCTATGTAAAGTCAACAGACATCGCTAACATTTTTTTTGTCTATCCTGCGTCTAATGATCTTTTTTTGAGCCTTTTGTATCATCCTCTTTATCAGGGTAGATATATCTAGCTTTGAAAAGAACGACAAATAGCATTGTTAAGGATGATGCAATAATTCCAATGTTTAATATCCAAGGTACTTCTTGTGCCTCTTCAACAACATAAGACGCGGAAGATTCAATAAGCTCACTACCAACTACAGCGAATGTTGATAATCCTGGTGTTTCTGCTTTGTAATATACATAATTATCATTTCCACCGAGATATGTTGTTGTTAGGTTTTGCCATTCAGTATCATGATATCTCACTAGGAGTATTGTTTTTTTATCAATATTATTTTCATTTATCCATGACCATTTTACCTCGAATATGAACCTCATTGATTCAAGTCCGTCTTCCTCTATGTACACATCATCTGCAGTAAGTTTTATATCTAAATATGCATAAACGGAGTTGTTTTTGATTGGTATTTCAATTATTTCTTCTGGTTTGTATTCGAGTTTAGATACTGTTAATTTAACCCCTTTTAGATCTATTGATGGAGTGAAAGATACACTATACACATCTGTTTCCTTGTAATTTTCTGAAATGACTTCTGTTTCTTTGCCTTTTGAAATATTACCTAATATTGTTTCAATTTTAATTTTAATGTTATCCTTTGCCTCATTCTCTGCTTCAACAACAGGGTCAACAACAAAAGGGTCTTTAACAACAGGTTCATCAACAACAGGGTCAACAACAAAAGGGTCTTTAACAACAGGTTCAGTAACACCTGGTAGTTTAGCATCCCCATTACCATCTGATATTTTTGGAAGATTTTCTTGGGCACCTATCGTTGCTATAAAGATCATAGAAAACGACATCAACAGTATCAAAATCACGATATAACTACTTAAAAGTTTCTTAATTAATCCGCTCTTAGCGACATATCCCATTTTTTTATCAAACCTCAACCACATCTTTCTACCTCAAAGCTATGCCATTTCATAGCATGTTATACTCTGTCCATAAATCTATTTAAGCTTTTTGTGTAAAAATGTCAAAATGAAAAAACGGTGTTATAGAGACAATCAGTGTCTGAAATACCGCTGTCCCGAAAAAACCATAGATATGCCATTTTCATCCGCAGCTTCTATTACTTCATTGTCACGTATGGAACCACCAGGTTGAATAATGGCCTTTACACCTGCCTTTGCAGCAACATCAACGGCATCACGGAATGGGAAAAATGCATCACTAGCCATTATAGACCCTTTGATATTTTCTTTGCCTTTGTGTGTTGCAATCCATGCTGCATCAACTCGGGAGGTTTGCCCACCACCGATAGCCACCGTATGTGTGTCTTTTACGAAGAGAACTGAATTGGATTTAACATGTTTAACACATTTAACTGCAAATTCCATAGATTCTACTTCTTTTTTGGACGGTTTCTTTTTTGTAACGGACTTCCAATCCTTTTTATTGGATAGCAGGACATCTCTCTCCTGCACTAGAAAGCCCCCCACTACACTTCGGAAGGTTGTACCGCTTCGCTCAATTTTTTTATCAAGTCCCTTGCATTCCAGTATTCTTAGATTCTTCTTTTTACTAAAAATGGATAAAGCCTCTTTGCTAAAACTTGGGGCTATTATTACTTCAAGGAAATAATTGGAAAGTTCCTTAGCAACATCTTTTCCAACTTCTCTGTTAAATGATACAATTCCCCCAAATGGGGAATAAATATCAGTTGCGTAAGCATCTTTCCATGCCTGCAGTAAGTTGTCTGAAGATGCTATGCCGCATGGTGTAGCATGTTTTATTATGACGCATGTATGATTATTTGTAAACTCTTTTATGCATTCTATTGCACAATCGGCATCTAATATGTTGTTGAATGAAAGTTCTTTTCCCTGTAACTTGACTGCATTAGAAATACAAGGCTCTGCAACTCTGGGTAAAGATCTATAAAACGCTCCTTTTTGATGAGGATTCTCACCATATCTCATATCCTGTATCTTACGCATGGTTATAGTATGGGCATCAGGTAAAATTTCATCTGTCCATCTATCTGCTAGATACTGTGAGATGATAGAATCATATTGAGCAGTATGAGCATAAGCATCAACTGCAAGTTTTTCCCTTTCTGTTACACTTATTTCTCCTTTTGATTGAAGAGTTTTTAAAACTTCACTATATTGTTTTCTGCTTGTAATAACAATGACATCTTTGTAGTTTTTTGCAGCAGCTCTTATGAGTGTAGGACCACCAATATCTATGTTTTCTATGACTTCATCCATACTTACATTTGGCGTTTGTATGGTTTTTTCAAAAGGATATAAATTGCAAACTATAAGATCGATACATTCTATTTTGTGTTTTTTAAGCGCACCCATATGTTCTTTTTCATCTCTCTTCGCAAGAATTCCTGCGTGTATTATAGGGTGAAGAGTTTTTACTCTGCCATCAAGCATTTCAGGAAAATCCGTAACTTCTGATACTTCTTTGATTCTGATGCCTGCATCCCTTAGTGCAGTAGCAGTTCCCCCAGTTGATAAAATCTTTATATTGAGTTTAGATAATCCCTTTGCAAAATCAATGATGTCTTCCTTATCTGAGACGCTAATCAGAGCTCGTTTACAATCGATCATTACTCTTACCTAATCAGCATATGAGGAGCGCTCATAAACGTTTGGGTTTTTTACATGATTTTTTTTCTATTTCTACAGCCGCTTTTAGATTTATATATCCATTTAAAACTTAAAGAGCTGTTTTTTCCGAAATAGAGAATCTCCCATTGGTAAGTTTTCTGCTGCGTTCTTGTATATTTCTTATATCTCCTTTTGTTGGCTTTAATGGTAAATGTCTTTGTACTTTTCCACCTGAAAGCAGTGCAATTGATGCAGCAGCTTCACTATCCTTCTCAGATCTGTTTGCCTGCTTTGAAGACGTTGTCTTGGTTTCATCGACAATTTCAATGGGCACTTCCAATGGAATCAACGAGTTTATTATCCTATTCCTTGTGATTACTGACCCGTGTCCAATACGTATCAGACTTTCGTTTGCAGGATATTCTTTCAGAAATCTTTGTATAATATCTACGACTTTTTCTGGAGATTCAACATTTGTTTTTTGAAGTAATATGTCATCGCCGACAACTGCCACACCTGGCTGCTCACCAGGATCTACGCCGATGAAAACCTTTGAATATAGTTCTTTTCCAAGTAGCATTTGCAGTGCCAGATCTACTGCATGATCTACGGTATCATAGACATCAGCTGCTATTGTCTTTTGAGATTTGATGTCGTGTAGCTCACTATGAGATGTTAGTATCACTCCAATCCTGCAAGGAATATGATCAATTGATGACAATGAAACATAGGGGATTTTCCTTATTCTAAGTACTTTTAAAAGATCATGATACAATGAAAAATCTTTAGTATATACTCCCAGCGTTTTCATTCAATTAAAACATCAAGCATCAAGGATATATACATTTGGACTCTATCAATCCCATGGCATTTTCCCATCTAGATAGTCTGTCCAGAAGACCAGGAGATTCTCCTTTAGAAGATCATCAATTTCAACAATATCATATCTCTCTTTTATTATCTCATCGAGATGTTTGCCCATACTTAGATTTTTGACTTGATCTCTTAAAAAATCTTTTATGTTTCTGAATTCCCTTTTTATCTCTACATAAAATCTACCGCCCTGTTCATACGGCTTCTTTATCACTCTTGGGTTGCCTTCCCATTTAAGAATAAACCCTCGTACATTTTTTTCCAATTTAACTGGGGGTCCCATATGAACAAGCGTTTTTGAAATAAGCTCATTTTTTGTCTTAACAATTATGAAAATTAAATTACTTGATTCATCAACATGAAATTTCGCATCAAAGATTGTGAAACCATATCTTTCACAAGCTTCACGTATAGAACGAGCAGCCTTACGTATCTGCGGATACAGATTCTCGACTATAATATTTGGTTTGGAAAAAACTACTCCGACATATAAGCACTTTTGTTTTTGAATTTCAGATTTTATTTTATCAAGAGACCAAGGTTGTATTTCATTTGGGAAAAAGAAAGTAATTCGCGGGTACTTTAGGTATTCTTTACATGCTTTTACAAATAATTTAAACTTTTCTTTTGACAAAGCAGAGGCAACATTCCTATCACTATCAACAGGATCAATAAATGTTAATGGAGTATCAAAAGATTGAGGAGTATCATCAGAGAGGGCTAGCTTCTTTCCATGCTTCCAGCCCGGTGCACTTTGCACAAGATTCTCAAAAGATTCATACTTTATAATCAAAATTTCACATAAATAACCAGAAAATCCTTCGACCTCTGCTTCTGCCCCATAGCAGCCAATTCCCTTAAGGAACTGTTTAAGCAATCTTACCTCCGGTCTTTGTGACTTGCTCAGATGTTTCTTAACATATTTTGTGTGGAGTGGAGTTCGATCAACTGCTGAAAGTTTTTGTGATGCGTTTTCTATTTTATAACATGGAACTATTTCGGCTTTACGATCTTTGAAATATCCTCTTATGTATGGGTGTTCTGCGTAGCACTCTTCAGTATTTTTGAGAAGTAATCTACCTATCGAAAGTGCATTTCGTGCAATATCTTCTTTGGATATAGCTGTGGGGAACAACAGAAATAAATCGATATCAAGGTTGTTTTTTAGATAGGTATCTTTTGCTGTCGATCCAACAAGTTCAATAGAAACCTGTAACTTTCTTTTTTTAATTTCTTGCTTTACAAGTTCTATTAACTCTTGTATAATACCTTCAAGTTCTCTCCAGTCATCAGGCGAAGGTGCAACAAGCTCTAAGACTTTTCTTTCGATACCATCGGATAATTGGTTCATTTATGTATCCCCGATTAAATGATTCAATAAGAATATTACTACAATGGCAAGTAAAGCACCACAAATTACGTCAGTAATCCAATGAATTGCCAAATAGACAACCGACAAAATAACAGATACCATGCAGAAATAGGCAAAATAGGATAATTTCTTGTTTCCTGCAAGACGGACAGACCATGCTATTAGAATACTTGTTGCGACATGTAGCGACGGTAGACAGTTGTTTTGAGTGGTAGTTACATAGAAAAAACTTTCAACTGTTGGTATCACAGTATTGAGGGCAGATTCTATGTTATAAAATTTATAAACATTTGTTATTGGCATAAAAAGGTAAAATGGAAGGGCAACAGCATAAATGAGTAGCAATCCATATGCAAACGTTTTCATTGGTCTTTTTTTATCAACCGCAAGAAAATAGGTCGGTAAGAACCACAGAGTAAAAGGATAAACCGCTATATACATAAGTACAAAAAAATAAACGAGAACTGGTGCCCAATGCTGCGAAAACCAAAACACAGCATCGCCCTCAATATTTTGTATGTCATAAGCAAAATCAGTTCCAATCCATTCTGTCACAGGAGCATCTACTATGTTTACCTCAACAAGATGAAAAAACACAACTCCAACGATGAGCAATACGTATGGAAGATGTCTTTTGAATGTCTCATAAAAATCTGCAATATCTGTTCTATAAATCTCCCTTGGCATGAAGATTATAAGGCCAATGATGAATAGTATGATATTGACCAACCCTAGAACAATTAACCATGTTTCTACTACGTTTACCATCCCCAGTCATTATAATTTTACATCTATTAGGGTTGTATAGATAGGCCCTTTTGGAGTCAAATCACTTTTCTTTAGTTTAATTGAATCAACTCTAATGTCAACAAACTGGACATCTCTATATTTTTCGATTACATGCAAAATTCCATCTTTTCCCTTAGCACTTTTAACACGTGCAATTGTCAGATGGGGTGAAAACCCTCTTTTTTCCTTTTTGAATCCTATCTTTGAAAGCTGTTCATCAATTTTTCTTGCAATAAGTCCTATGGGCTCGCCTTGTTTGATCCCCATCCAGATAATTTTTATGTAATTCTGATTTGGAAAAACACCTGCCCCCTCTAACTGAATATTGAACGGATCGATTTCTTTTACCGCATCTTTCATTATTTTATCGATTTCATCTATCCGGGATTCATCCGTATCCCCTAGAAACTTAAGTGTGATATGAACGTTTTCTGGCTCTACAAGCTTTACGTTTGCACCTGTTTCTTTGATTTCCTTTTCAAACTCCAATAACTTTGGAAAGGCATCAATATCTACAGCTATAAATCCCCTAAATTGCGATATTTAATCACCTCCATTTCTACATCCCAAATGTTCTACTTCTATAAAACCTATGTCCATTTTTCTACAAAATATATTCTGCCATCATTTTTTTTGTTTATGATAACAAATGTCAAATAACCTTTATATCCCAACAGACAGAAAACCTATGTCGTTGGTGAAAAAAGTGAGAAATATTGTTTTTAAACAAAGAGTCAAGGGCTATATAGATTTAATTCGTCCATTTACACTTCTTGCACCACTTCTTGTGTCAACATGTATAATGATTGCAAGTTTTTTCTATAATGGAGAAACAAGCAATGTATTTTCAGTACTTCGGAGTACAATAATTCCTGCAAGTTTTGCTTTAGCCGTATTAAACGGGGCATCAAATGCATTAAATCAGGCCACTGATATAAAAGCAGATAAAATATCGAAGCCATATCGCCCCATCCCAAAAGGAGTAATATCCGCAGGCGAGGCAAAAATAATATCGATTGTTATGTATCTTATGGCATTTTACATATCTGCAACCATTGGCATCATGTTCAGCGTCTTTGTTATCCTTATAGCAGTTTTTACAATAACCTATTCAATTCCACCCAGAATAAAGGATGTCTTGTTTTTAAATCAGTTTTGGATTGCAATACCCCGAGGATTATTAGGCATACTAGCATCATGGAGTGTTTTTGGTAATCCTTTACAACCACTACCCCTGTCCATTGGTCTTATTGCAATGTTCTTTTTGATTGGTGGATCAATTACAAAAGATGTAACAGACAGTTATGCTGATAAAAAGATAGGTACCCGTACACTAGTTAATACATTTGGAGTAAAAAAAGCAGCATTCATGGCACTACCTTTCATGTTTTTCCCTTTTGTCATGATTCCAATAATGATTAACAGCGGCATATTGGAGTCATATTTCTGGCTACTGACATCCCTTGCAATACCGGGCTATCTAGTATTTTATTTAATGATACGCGAAGATAAGGGAAGTAAATTTCTGGAAAATACTTCTGCGTGGACACTTATGTATGTCACATATTTTGTCTTTGCATCCAGTTTTTCGGTTCTTACCATATTAGGTTCGGTCGTTGCATAGCCGAAGATAAAAATTCAACATAGATACTAAAGATCCCTGTTTCACCCTATTTAATAAAAATATAAAAAATAAATGTTAATAATTTTTTAAGAAAAATATAAGACATATAAAATGTTTCATGTTTCTGGGGAAACAATGAAAATAAAAGATGTTGACTTGTCCGTTAGGAATGTTGAGGTGGTATTGGATAAAAGGATCCTAATTTTGATACTGACTGTGGTAGGAATTAGCATAATATTATCTGGATGTTTAGCATATGTCTTTTCAGCATCACTTTTTACCGTGCTATTTGCACTAATAATTGGAGTTACAATTGGAGTTTTGATGAATTACTTTATTTTAACCTCGCATAAAATCATTAAAAAGGTAAACATTGAATTATCATTTAAAGAAGATGCAGAGGACATTCATACTATGATGAAAATCGAATAAAAACATCTCTTGCAATCTACCCACCACTTATCATATGAATAACATCAACCCGGGAGTTGTCAGGTACAACTACGTCCGGAAAATCTTTCCTAAGAATGACTTTTTGGTTAATTTTTACAACAACAAGCGGAAAAGTATATCTCATTCTCCTAAGCAATTGTTTGATGGTTTCGTTTTCCACCCAGTCAATCTTTCTGCCGTTTACTTCAATACCCACTGTCTTCACCCAGTATGATCTCAAGCGCTAGATCTGCCTCCCAGTTTGCCATAAGACAAACACGTGGGGCCAAAAGTACGTCATCTTCACTAGATTTGGCCTGCTCATCATAGCACATATACAGTGCGCCAAAACGTTTTGTAACAATTCTATCGGAATTTCCATACCCTGTCACTCCAGATGCAGCAACAACTGGTTTATCCGGAAGTTTCAAAAGTACCTCTTCTATAAATTCTGTCTTTGTTTCAGCATTGTCTAGAGCTTCTATGACTACATCAACATCATGGAATGGTTTTTCCATCGATCCTTTCTCCAGTTTTTGGTTGAGAATTTCAACTTTAACTGCCGAGTTAATTCTTTTGATGTTGTCCTTTAAAGCTTCAACCTTGATTTTTCCAACTTGATCCAAGAAATAATATTGTCTATCTAAATTGCTTTCCTCAATTTTATCAAAATCAACCAGTATAAGTCGCCCTATTCCAGCACGAGCAAGAGCAACAGCTGCGTTAGAACCAAGACCACCGGCTCCTGCAATACCAACGCTTGAATTTCGAAGTTTTTCCTTTATTTTGTCAAATTTTTGTTTGTTCATGTGATTTATATTTTACCCTTTTTCCCAATAGTCAAGATCTTTGCTTGGCGGATTTTCCCCTCTTTTGTATTTTCCACCCCATACATTCAAACCAGCTTTTTCATCTTCATCTATCTTCTTTTGAATCATTTTCAACATCTTTGGTTCATCCATTCCAAGTTGCTTCATTTTCTGAGGTGTCGGAACGCCATTAGGTGTCCATCCTCTACGATAGTAGACAGCATCGGCGAGTTTTTGGTATTGATCCTGCTTGTAATCATAAAGTAGCTTCATTTTCTTTTCTATATCCATATCCTCTACTTCTTTTTCAGATAGACCAAGTATTTCTACAAGCTGTTTATCATATCGTTCTTTTCTTGAGACGTATTCCATCTTGGTAACCGGCCCCATCGAACGATATGGGATCCAGTCATCCTTTCTACGTCCCCGCCCCATCCATACGTTCATCGCACGCTGCCAGTTGTAGCATCGCTCACTTTGTAGTATTAATTCTTCCTTGTTCACATTCCATCCGGTTATTGCATTTTGTAATTCTACATAGTTTTGAACATGTTCTGGAACTTTGGATGGATCATCGGCTTCAGCATTGTTTACAGGCTCAACATCATTCCAAGGCAGTTTACAAAGTCCGTTAAGTCCAAACCATGTTCTCCACATTGGGAAGTAATGAAGCGCTTCTGCTTTATCCGCGAACGTAGGTATTGCATTGTTAACCATATCCATAAAGATAAGCCAGGCTTCATCATGCTGTGGTCCCTTAAGAGTCAGACCGTATCCCCCCTGCATGGCAAGTGATTCCTTTGTTACATACTCTGAATATTCAAGCCCCTTGCTTTCCATACCTGTATCCTCAATGAGTTGTTTATCCCCCCATTCCTTCTCAATGAGCCAATCCTTTACCCGACGTATACCCTTTGCTGCAACACCTACAAACTCACCCTTGTCTCCTCGTGCTATGCGGTGCATGAACTCAAGTGCAGCTTCCGCATTGCCAAAGCAGAGTTCAAGGCCATCACATCTCTCTTTATTTAGGATGCCATACTCATACATTTCCATGTAAAAAGCTATAGCAGTACCAGTAGAGATTGTGTCAAGACCATAGGTGTCGCAATAAAAGTTAAACTCAAGAATCCAAAGAGGATCCCAAAGACTCATATTTGCTCCGCAACCAAGAGTTTCATATTCTGGACCATCAACAGTTACCTTTTGTCCCTTATATGGACCAGTCATAACTGTGAATCCGTCAACTGTTTTTGCACAAGCCATAGTACAGCCATGCCAACATCCATCAGGAATTACCTTGGTAAACAGTTTGTAAAAATTAGGTGAATAGATTTTAGATGCTTTAGGAAAACTGCCAAACCGATAATTCTCTGTAGGAAGTAAATCATATTCGTCCATTATTTCGACAAGATGGCCTGTTCCTACAGTACGCATGTTGCACTGATATCTATCAAGATCTCTGATTTCCCTGTGAATTTTAGTTCCTAGCTTAGCAAGAGACCCTGGATCAGCAGGATTATTTTGCAGTCCGCTGAATTTCTCTACTTTTGCTACGACTGCTTTAATTTTCTTATCACGTAAAACTGTCCCAAGTCCTCCTCTACCGGCTTGTTTCATACGTGCGACTTTTCTTCTAATATCCCAAAATGAGAAATTAAGGCATCCCCAATAGCTGTGCTCAGCTGCGGTTCCTGCAGAAACAACAGAGACATTCTGCCTAGATCCTTCACTATCTTCAGAAACATACATATGGGTAAGTTGTTCATTAACTAAATGCGAATCTGTTTCTTCGAGAGGGGCTGTTTCTATGCTGATTTTTCCTTTCTCACCATCTATAACAATTACGACATCTTCCTTTGCTTTACCCTGGATTTCAACTGCATCAAAACCTGAAAACTTAAGATATGGGCCGAAAAACCCTCCAACGTTACTATCGCAGATTATATCAGTGGACGGAGAAATTGTTAGACACAGTGATTTTCCACAACCAGGGTACTGGGTTATCCCACAAAATGGGCCAGTTGTAATGATCAGATTGTTTTCCTCGCTATCCCAATGTGTTGTGGGTTTAATAGAGTCCCATAAAAGTTTCAATCCAAATCCACGACCACCGGTAAATTTTTTCTTCATATCTTCAGTGATCTTTTTCTCTTTGATTTGATTGGTACCAAGATTTATATAAAGCGTACGATTTGCAAATCCATTCTTTATTTCACTTTTTTTATAATCATATTCTGCAAGAACTTTATGTGATGATTTGATTTTTTTTAGATTCCATTTATGTTTGGTATTGCCAGTCTCGTATTCTTCAACAGGTATCTGTCCGTCTACCATTTTCTACGCCCCCTGTTTATGATAAACTATTTCTTTTATGCCGTCAATTTTTACTTCAACAAGTTCCAGTGCTTTTTCAGGACATGCGCGAACGCAGGCACCACAAGAAATACATTTAAATGGTTCAAGTCTAGCATCGGATTTTGCCATAGCATCAATGGGACAGAAGCCGACACAAGCCTGGCACCCGATACATGTATTTTTATCAAGTGTTACAATGCCATTTTTTCTTCTTGTAAGTGCCCCCACTGGGCACATATCGATGCACAGGCCGCATTGATTGCAAACCTGCATTTCATAAGATTTACCTGCTTTATGAATGCGAATTGCTGACTTATCTCCACCTTCGTCTGTTTTAAAGTGAACTTTTGAGCAAGCTTTTTCACATTCTAAACAACCTTTACATTTCTCTGCGTGAAATTTTAGGATTTTAACAGTCGTAGGATGGTCCATGCAATTCTCCTCAAGTTATTATGCACCCATAAGAAATAGTGCATTTGCGATTACGACAACCCAGCACAATATAGAGACAGATACAGCTGTTGGGTAATATATCCGATCTTTAACATTGTTGATGTTAATATCCTTAAGAACAAAAATCGCTGGAACCGTAATTCCGCCAACAATTGCAGCCAACAACCCCCTAGCTAGAATCTGTGGCATGAATACAATGAGATTTTCAACATAGAATCCTGCAGATGCAACCATGGGAGTCAAAATCTGTGTTATGACATATCCTCCAACATAACATGAGTACGCAGTGACAATTCCCATGCTCAATTTCATAGTAATTGTTTTCAATTCGCTGAAATCTAGCGACATTTTATACCATATGAGTTCAAAGAGCAAACCTTCGGCAGCAATTGCAATTGCAGAGCATACAACACATCCACCAAATGGGTTAAACAATCGAAGTGCACCAGCTACAAGTCCCATTCCAAGTTGCATCCCTCGTCGTTTAAAAAGCATCCTGCTTATCATCATAAGACCAATGGCAAACACACTGGTCATAAGAGCACCAGATGGTAAACCCGCATCGCCCAGGGCAGGTCCGATAATACATTCAGCAAATCCCCACAACGATCCAAGTACAATTATTCCTGCAAATAGTTTCATTTTTCCCATATTAAATCACCTCAATTTTTACAATATTTTTGATTCTGTATGCCTTTGGTAAATCAGAAAAAACAGTCATACCATCCTTGGTAAGAAGACCTCCTTGCATGTTCTCCCAGGTTACTGTTTTCTGATATCCATCATCTCCAATTATGGTATATTCATGGCACTCTAGGCACCCAACACCAGTTTTTATGATGAGATCATCAAGTGCAATTCCAGAAAAATTCAATGAATCAAAGGTTCGTGGTTCAGCAATATAGAATATCTGGTCAATGGTGTATTGCTGACCATTAATAGTGATATTATCTGTGGTAGTCTGTGTTGCGTAGACATAAGCAGAAGAACCAGCTCCAATTAAAATTACAATCATTGCCGCAAGCAGTATGAATTTTTCCTTCCCCATAATCATCAGTGGGCGGATGTAATCAGGTCTATTTAAAAATTATGACTCAGGTAGTCGCATTGAAATCTTTAAAAAATGCAAAAATGTTTGCTATTTACCACCATCTTCCCCTTTTTTGGTATACCTCAATAAAATTCTCTATGGTTCTATCATAGGTTTTTTCTACATCATTTGGGAAGAAACATGCCGGAACTTCTCCCCGACTCCAGTGGTAACTCAAACATTCACAACACATGCCTTTTTTATTACATGGATAACTACAGTTACAATTTGTTTTATTTTCTTCTATTTTACATTCTGACAAGTTTTCCGCCTCCATCATTTTTTTCCAACTAATTCTTTAAACTCTTCCTCATTAATAATATTTAGTCCCAATTTTTCTGCTTTTTTATATTTAGAGCCTGGTTTACCGCCCGCCACAACGTAATCAATATCTTTACCCACAGAGGATGATACAATACCTCCAACTTGTTTTACCAGATCAGATGCATCAGGACGAGAAATGCTAGACAACCCTCCAGTAAAAACAAATTTCTTTCCTTGAAACGGCAATTGTGTCTTTTTTTCCTCATGAGTTTTGACTCCTATATCCTTTAGCCGTTTTATTAGTTCAATATTTTCATCAGTTGCAAAAAACGTTCCAACCGCCTCGGCAGTTTTATCGCCTAGTCCATCAATTCCCATAAGTTCTTCTGGTGATGCCTTTGCAAGTTTATCTATGGAATTGTATTTTGATGCCAGCAATTGTGCAGCATATTTTCCAACGTGACGGATACCCAGTCCATAGATAAGACGAGAAAGATCCTGTTTTTTACTGTTATTTATCGAATCAATAAGATTTTGGGCAGATTTGTCTTTAAAACCTTCTAGTGTAAGGATATCTTCCGTCTTAAGAAAATACAAATCAGCAATATTGTCTATCAAATTTTTTTCTATTAGCTTATCAATCGTTGATCCGCCTAGATGATCGACATCCATGGCATCACGTGACGCATAGTATTTCACACGCCACTTAAGGCGAGCAGGACACATACGATTTGAGCATCGTATTGCAACCTCACCTTCAGTATGGATAATCTCTGAACCACATATGGGACATTTTTTGGGGATATCTTTCTGCTTTTCATTTCCCGTTCTTTTTTCCGTTATGCTTTTTACAACCTGGGGTATGACATCTCCACTGCGTTCTACAAGTACCCAATCCTCAATACGGATATCCTTACGTCTTACCTCATCAAAATTATGCAATGTAGCACGTGAAACCGTTACACCTCCAACTTTGACTGGCTCAAGGACTGCGACTGGTGTAAGAGCACCAGTTCTGCCGACTTGTATAACTATATCCCTTAATTGGGTAGTAGCCTGCTTAGCTGCAAATTTGTAAGATATTGCCCAGCGGGGATTTTTTGATGTCTCCCCAAGTTCCTTTTGCTTGGATAATAAATTTACCTTTATCACAGCACCATCAATTTCATAATCAAGTGCATCCCGTTTTTTTTCCAGATCATTGCAATACCTGATAACTTCTTCAACATCATCTACTTTTTTTACCAATGGATTAACGCGAAAACCCGCTTCCCTCAAAGCTTCCAAACTCTCGTTGTGGGTAGAAAAACGCACATCAGAATGGGAAATAACATAGATGAAAATGTCCAGTGGCCGTGATTCTACAATCCTGGGATCAAGCTGTCGTACTGAACCAGCAGCAGCATTACGCGGATTTGCAAAAACAGGTTCTCCCTTTTTTTCTTGATCTTTGTTAAGTTTTTTAAATCCCCTTAAAGACATATAAACTTCGCCGCGTACTTCCACGTTTTTTAACTTGTCCCCCATGAGCCGTAGAGGTATACTATGTATGGTTTTCAGATTAGATGTTACATCATCTCCTTTTACACCATCACCACGTGTTGCTCCCCTTACAAGAATGCCGTTTTCGTAAAGTAGCGCAACTCCAATGCCATCGATCTTAGGTTCGACAACATATTCAACCTCGCCAACATTTTTTTTGATCCGTTCGTCAAACTCCTTTAATTCATCATAATTGTATGTGTTATCAAGCGACAACATCGGTATCTTGTGTTTTACATTTGTGAAACCATCAACCGGCTCTCCACCAACTCTTTGAGTAGGAGAATCAGGGGCGATCAAATCGGGATACTCCGACTCTAGCTTCTCAAGTTTTTTTAATAATCGATCAAATTCATAATCAGAAATCACAGGATCGTTTTTTACATAATACTTGTAATTGTGATAGTTTATTTCCTCACCAAGCCGCTTTATTTCCTTCTTAGCTTCCTTTTTGCTCATTGTCTTATTCACATCCAAGTATTTTTTCAATCTCTCTGAGAGAATGTGCATTCAGAATATCTTTTTTTTCTAACCACCCGCGTCTGGCAGTTGCAACGCCAAAATGCATAAATGGTAAATTGACAGCGCTATGCGAGTCAGTACCAATAACAAATTTTACACCCCTTTCTTTAGCAAGTTTAGAATGCACATCATTAAGATCAAGTCGATCAGGAAACGAGTTAATCTCTAGATATGTATCAGTTTCTCTGGCAGCATCAAAAATTTTTTCCATATCAATATCGAAAGGTTCCCTTCTACCTATCATGCGGCAAGTTGGATGAGCGATAAAATCCACATTTTCATTTTCCATACTTTTTACAATTCTCTTAGTTTGCTCCGCTCCACTCATCCCAAAAGCAGTGTGAATCCCTACACCAACAAAGTCAAATTTTTTGAGAATCATATCACTGTAATCCAGAGATCCATCTGGTTTGATATCGCATTCCGTGCCACATAGGACCTTAAATCCAGATAGTTTTTTGTTTATATTTTCAATCGCATTTATTTTTCTAAGAACTTTTTCTTCAGATAAGCCCTGCGCAATTTTCAGGGATTGAGAGTGATCAGCAATGCCAACAAATTCATACCCCATTTTCTGAGCATAATGTGCTATTATCTCTATTGAATCAGAACCATCGCTCCAAAGCGAGTGGACATGAAGATCACCTTTTATGTCCCCGTATTTTACAAGAGTTGGCAGTCTACTATCTAATGCAGCCTCTATCTCACCTCGGTTCTCACGTAGTTCAGGTTCAATGTATGAAAGACCAAGCGTGTTGTATACTTCCTCTTCCGTATTTCCAACAACACATTCATCAGTATTTTTATCGAAAAGACCGTACTCATTAAGTTTAAACCCCTTCTTGATAGCAATGCTTCGCATCTTTACATTGTGTTCTTTAGAACCAGTAAAATATTGAAGCGCCGAACCGTAGCTTTCTTTTTTTACAACACGAAGATCAACCTGAAGGCCATCATTTAAAAGAACACTGGTTTTTGTACTACCCTTTAATAGCACTCGTTGTACGCTAGGGTATTTCACAAAATAATCCATAACCTCATCAGGAAATTCCGAGGAGGCCAATATGTCCAAATCACCAATTGTTTCTTTTTTCCTATGAAGGCTACCTGCAATATCTATTTTTTCAATTCTTTCACATTTTTTAAGATAATCAAGATAGCTATTTCCATCTGCATAGGCCATGTTAAGCAATACACGTCCACTAGTTTTCTCCCTGAGTTGTATTCCGCGGAGAATGTTTCTTTCAGTTATCTCCCCGAACCCATCTAAATCTCTTAGTTTCCCTCCGGTACATGCATTTCTAAGCTCCTCAATAGTTGTTATGCCAAGATTTTTGTACAGAGCAAAGACTTTCTTAGGCCCCAATCCTTGAAGCTCCAACAAGGATAGTAAACCCGCCGGGATTTCCTTTTTTAATTTTTCAAAATATTCTAATTTATCTGTTTCTACAATCTCCTTTATTTTTTTAGCAAGAGCCTCACCGACCCCAGGAATGGATTGAAGTCTATTTTCATTTGAAACGGTCTCAATATCTTCAGCCAGCGTCTCTATTGTCTGTGCGGCTATCCGATATGCTCTGGTTTTAAAAAATATTTCTCCTTTAACGTCCAGTAAATATGCAATTTGATATAATATATCCGCTACAAACCTATTTTTCATAAGTAATTCTCTCTACTTTTTACAAATAAATCATTATTTTTACATTATCTCCATCTTTTATGTTTAATTTCTCTCTCAAAAAATGTGGAGATATAAACTCTAGGATGTTTGAATAATGGCTACGCAGTGGTAAAACAATTGCCCCATCAGCATTGTTTATAGTTGCACGGAAACATTTAACGCCGCCAAATGTACGATTATCTGTTTCAAATTCATCGATTTGTATTGCATTATAGTTTTTTAACAGCCTTAGCTTGTTTTTCTCTATGTGTCTTATTTCAACATTGAGCGTACCAGGAAAAGCAACAAAACCCAACCTCTCTTTGAATTGATCGGCATATCCGCTTTGTTCGGTATAGTATCTACCCTCGCCCATGCCCGATACAACTTTACCAGTAAAACGAATCTTGTTTGTTAACTCGAAAATTTGTTGATACTGCAGATATTCCTCCTGTAATGCCTCTTCACCCTTACCTGTTATCCGGATAAGTTGTTTTTTTATGCCCAACTCCCTAGTTATCATCCCATCTTTGTCCAACTCTAGTAAATATCTAGAAGCCGTCTGCTGGCTAGTCTCAAGCTGTTTTGCCAATTCAAGAGAAGAAATCTCTACCCTATTTTTAGTTGCTCCTAACAATGCAAGCTCTTTTAGTATCTGTAAAAGATACGGTTTCATAATTTACTTTTCTCCATTATTACTTAATATTTGCCGCTAGTTTTTCTCCATCGTTGGTAAGAAAATATCTATTACCTTTTTTCTCTATTATTTCCTCTCTGATAAAATCATCTGCAATTCTTATAACCACGTTACGAATAATGTGGTGTTTTTTTGCAATTCGTTCTATATCTGTCTCACCCGACACAAGTTCGGCAAAGACTGCCCTTCTAAATTTGTTTGAAAGTATGAATCCTTCATCCATGATTTACACCAACATCTTAATTTACAGGTACCACATAAAGCTTTTTAATTATCATGTTCAAAAAAATCCCCATTATACTCACAGCGGAAGAAATACTAGAGAGAGCATACAACAGATCCAAGAAGATACAAATCAATGATAGAGATGCCTTGTATAAGACCAAGAAGACCATTATAGCAAAAACAGATTCGTTTGCAACAAATGTTATAGTTGCTCTGGAAAAATATGTAAAAGAATTTCCGTCCATTGACCATCTCCCACTGTTTTACCAAGAAATACTGGATATCAAAATAGATGTTAATAAACTAAGAAAATCACTTGGTGCTGCTGATTGGGCCAGAAAAACATGTCAAATGATTTATTCAAAGCAGGCAAGGTCATTGAAAAAATCTAAGAAAGTTGATTTTTTAAAACAAAAGCAAAGTGAAATCTATGGTAGAATATCCAGCGTGGTAAGACAGATTGATAAAGAACTGGTTCTACTTGCCGAAGCGCAAAATATGATGAGGAATCTCCCAACAATTAATGATATTCCCACGGTTGTTATAGCAGGTTATCCAAATGTGGGAAAATCGTCTCTTTTAAGGTGTCTTTCATCTGCAAAACCGGAGATAGCTCAGTATCCATTTACAACAAAAGAAATACATGTTGGACACATTGAAAAAACTGAGAAATATATCACAAAACGTTTTCAGATAATTGATACGCCGGGTCTGCTGGACAGACCACTATCTAAGAGAAATGAAATTGAAAAGCAAGCTATTGCTGCTCTTACTCATCTTGCAGATTTGATAGTTTTTATTTTGGATGTATCTGAGACTTGTGGTTATTCCATAAAAAATCAAATGCATTTGCTCGCTCAGATGGAAGAAATGTTTAGCGGGTCTTCTTTAATTGTAGTTGAAAATAAGGCGGATTTTAAAAAGACAGATTCTACCAATATAAAGATTTCTTGCAAAACTGACGAAGGCATAGATCTTCTTGTGGATGAGATCTTTTTGCATTATATGTCAAAAGATGAGGATGAATAAAGAAAGGGAAACGATGGTTACGTTTTTTTCTTTTTCAGCTTAAATGGTTTAAAGCCAAGAGCAAAAGCTGTAACCAGAATTAGAATAACTGCTAACGGCACCATTATAATTATTGGAATCGTCGGAAATAGAGTCACACTAACTGATTTCACTTGAGATGTAGTCGCCTTGCCACTAGTGTCCCATGCAACTGTTTTGAACCTATAGTATCCACTTCCTGATTCGGCGGTGAAATTCCAAATAAAGGGTGATGCGGTTTGATTACCCCCATATTGTTTCCATTCATTCCATGTTATATTATCTGCTGAATAACTGTAATGCAACTGTAGGTTTGTTATATCCTCACCAGTAACATTAACAGAAACAGTGAATACATTGTCCCAGTGCCACTCTTCAAAGTCAGATAAATCTGGATCATATGGTGTCGATCTGTTTATACCAAAATCTTTTATTATCACCATTGCTTCGTCAGCAGAAAGGGTTATGTATTGATTTTCAAGAGAATCGGTTAGTCTGAAAAACATATAGTAGCTTTCGTTTTCTATCATGTATTCCCAGTCATCTTGAGTGAGGCTCCAATTACCTACATAGCTTTTTTCCTTTATGTCCCCATCGTTAATCTTTGTCCACTCATCGGCTTCATTAAAATGCAATCTATATTCAACGCTCTTCAGCTTATAATCATCTGTGAATTCAATAGAGAATTCCGGTAACTCATCAAATCTATATTCACTGTCAAATGATGGAGCATCTGGAGGATTTGGATCGAAGATGAATGACACATCACCATCCGCAGGATAATCTTCTTCATTGCCTGCTTTGTCCGTGGCAATAGTACAGAGCTTATACTCTCCGCTTGCAACTGAGAATGACCAACTGTAAGGGGACGTATCATCCGATTCAAAGAATGTCCAATTACCACCGGTTAAAGTCCGATAATGAAGGGCCACATGATCTATGCCACTTACATTATCTTCTGCGGTTGCTATTATCTCAACAGGTACTGTATTGTTGTATTGGATATCCCCTACATTATTTATATATGAAAACGGTTTTTCAGTATCTATATCAAATTCATGCCATTCAGAATAGTTTGAATTCGGGTTTTTTGCTAGGTCTTCGATGTAAAAGCTAATTCGAATTAATTCAGTAATATTTTCACTAAAGTCCAATTTGGAAATATCTATACTAAGTGTTTCTTTATTTTTCGAGCCGTTGCTACCAGTACACTGGAGTGAGTCTGTAATAGTCTTTGTACTCGATTGATCTTTTATTTTGTATTCCAATGTATATTCTGCAGAATCAACATTTAAGCCAGTAGTATTGCTACCAGTACCTTTATCTTGTACTTCTATGGAACATGTCGGCGTGTTTGAAGATATCCAACCATCAGGTGGCATGAAACTAGATTCATAAAAGATAGGCTTCTCATGGTCCTTATCAGTAGGTGGTTGAAATTCATACCATTGAGAATAACTTCTATTTTCTGCTGAATCTTTGATACTGAATCTTATGCTAAGAAGAGAAATATTTTCACTAAGATTCAATTCTGAAATATTTGCAGTTATTGTTTCTATTGATTTTGAATGATTTTTTCCACTACACTGTGCAGAAATCCAATCCGTGGTTTCCGTTACTGATTGATTTTCATATTTTAGACTATATTCTGCCGAATTATTCCATATGCCATTATTGTTATTTCTAACGTTTATCCTACATATTGTTGGAGGTGTTCCTTCACTTTCAAAACTAGCTCCATAGAATACAGTCCCCTCTGACGGAATACCATTCTCCCTGAAAGTAACCGACCAGTCATATAAATAAGCTTGATTTGAAATGTTTCCTGTAAATTCAGCAAATAATTTTATGATGTCATGGTTTTTAGCATAATCATAAATGTCATATTTATCGTCAATATCATACCTGAGCAATTTTTCTGTTTCATCAAGTAGACTAAATACGATACTGCCTCCAGGTTCACTATAATTGGCATAAAATTTATCCCAAGAGTAGTTTTCCTGCGGATGCGGATAAGGCAAGCTTATTGGAATTGAGACAATACTACCCTTTATTTGTTGCCCTTCAGTTCCCTGTGGTTCTCCTCGGCAGTATAAGTATCCATCTTCGTCACTATAATATATTAAGCCATCAACCACAATAGGTGAGGAAGATATAGGTGAATTGTCATAGGTGTCTTTTCTCCATATTTCATCCCCATCTGATTCATCAATTGCATATACATACCCATCTTGGGAACCAACATAAATCATGCCATCAGCGTAGGCAGGAGATGAAATCAGCGGTTTTTGTGGAGGGATGATTGTCGCATAAAGGTTTCTCGGGTTTGAACTCCATTGCTCTGTTTTACTTCCATCTTCAATATTCAATGCATATAACTTGTTATCTGGAGAAGCTACAAAGATTAAATCACCGTGAATGGTAGGGGTACCACAGGCAGCAAATTCACCTTTATTAGGAATGTTTCCCTTTTGAGAAGAAGTTATTGAAAAATTCCATAGTTCAGTCCCATTATCTAAATGTAATGCAACAAGCTTTGTAAAAGCATAATCAGTAAGTGGAATATTTGCAGATTCTTTGACCATGACAAAAATTTTGTTATCATAAATCACAGGGGATGCTCTGCCAACTGGGCCGATATTCACTTTCCAAAGCTCATCTCCATCAACGTCAAAAGCAACTAAACTATCACCCTTTGCATTTTCACATCCCACTATTATAATATCGTTGTAAACAGCTGGGCTGGATAGACTCTTTGCAGGTAGTTCTTCATCCCACTGCAGATTTCCATTAAAATCAAGAACGATTATCTTGTTGTTTCCCCCACAAGAACCCAAAAAAATATTTCTATCAGATACAACAGGTGACGAACAATAACGGATATTGGAATTATCAGAATCGGTATATGTCCATGTTGGTGATGTTGATAGATCATTTTTACCAAATGCATATACCTTATTTTTCACTTCCTCATCACTAGTTGCTACAATAATAAGTTTATCTGTGACTGCAAAAGAGTTATTTACAGAGTTGTAGGGAATACTGCCAATACCCTGGTAATCATAACGATTCTCCGACGATGTGCCACCATGAAAATCAGCGTCAAATGAATATATTTTCTTGCCATTTGAAGAAGCTATGTATAAAACTCCATTTTTTATGACGGGGTTTCGATAACCACTTCCACTTCCCTCAAACGAATACCAATACAAATTACTACTATCAGGGCCATGTCCATCTGACGATCTTGTATTTGCAGGATTCTGTCCAAACATAGTCCAGTCATTGTAAAATGGGATTATACTGGCATTTCCATTTGTGATACTTATATTATATATCTTATCTCCATCAATTCTGAGGTTAGATGTGGAATTAAACAGATCTTTCCAGGTGTTTTCTTTTGTCTGCCATGTT
>JAUWWG010000024.1 GCA_030616985.1 Thermoplasmatota archaeon | reverse complement strand
TTTTTGATCGCATTTTTCCAAATATTAAATTATATCAAATATATAAAAATAGACCCAAATTCAAGGATCACTTAAAGTCAATTAGTCTTTCAAACAGTGAAAAGCATCCCAGTACTCTTTCTAGGAACTGAATGAATAATGTACTGATCATTTGTTTGTCTTTAGGACTAGAAGAATTACGAGAGCAACTGTAAGAAAGACAAGTAATTTTTCCATATTATATTCCCAAATTAAAAATTAGTACCCCAATTTCATCCTTTATTTCCTTTTCGTCAATATCATATGCAATAGCTTTTAGCGTGCGTTGTCCAATTGTTTTTTCATCCCACAGATATTCATATGGATATTCATAATCCGTAGCTTTTAGTTCATCATCTATAAAAAATTCAACTCGCTCTATCTCACATCCTTCATTAGTCACATATACCTCAACGTTAATCTCTCCAACAATCACAGGGGTAAAAAACGATAGAAATTCATTGTTTTTGATATATATTGCATTTTTTGGTTTTGTAATTTTAACGTTTTTTTCAGGATTCATTCCAGGATATATATGGAGTGTGGGGTCACCATTTAATATCATTCCATAGTACCATTCTTTCTCCCATTGTTGATAGGGGGCTTGAGTCTCAAACCACTCACAAAATGCCGTACCTATGCTTTTTCCTTCACCAAGTGGCCCTGTGAAATCATCAAAAGATAACATGCTACCACTTTTTGAAGATGCAATTGTAATAAGCCCATATGTCGTATGAAAAATATATGCTCCAGCAAGGTAATTTTCATCAGTGAATCTTCCGGGACCACATGCAAAAAGATTGTAAAACAGTACTGGCGGATCCCGGTCCTGGATAGTCTGCGAATATACCCAATCTCCGTGATCAAAGAAGTATCCAAGATCAAATGGATATCCGCCACCTATTCCCCGTTCCCAGATACCATAGGGGGCAGGATCATTCTCGCTAGGTGTCACAGTATCTTCGCCACCAAGATAATCGGTGCTCAACCTAGTATTCTTATCAGGATTGGCATAAACGCCATTTACAAGCCATGTACCTAAATATGTAATCGGTTTAGGCGCTGGATCATATGTAAGACCTTCAACTGCGCTTCCATCAGATTGACAGAGACGTGCAATGAAACCAAATCCGCCCATCCATTCAGAAATCTTCACTAATAGTCGATTTTCACCAACTTGTAGATCAACACCCACCTTAGTCATATCGGCCTCATAGCCACCATATCGATTATCATAAACGATTTCATTGCCATTTAGCCATACCCGGGCGCCGTCATCATATCCCAGCCAAAGCTGACATGACGTGGCTATATCAGCATTTACCCTTGCAAAGGCATAACAGACCCCATAATCAACGTCATTGCAGTATTCATTCATATTTATGTAAGGGTTACCTGAATCATATCTCGCCCATGTTTGACCCCCCGTTATATCTCCCTCATCTGGATTAATAGATGCCTCATTTGTGCCGAGATAATTTGTCGTTAGATAACTGTAGAAATTATCAGATATGTCCTGATGGAACCCATTGAGCAACCAACTACGCATATAACTTGCTTCCCCATCCTGTATTTCTGGGTTGGTAATTTGATATTTAAGATCATTAAATGTGTTATAATTAGTATCAGTAAATCGAGCTGAGAATTTGTAATCGCCACCCTCTTGACTAATTTTACATAGCAAGCAATTCCACCCTTCATTCAGAGTCACATCGATCTTGTACTTATCTGGACTCCAACCAGTATACACATCCTTCGTACAAACGTTGACACCATTCAACCAGGCCTTAATGCCATCATCCGCACCAAGAAGTAATTTAGCAGACCGGGTAGTCGGACTGTAAACATATACATGAGCATATGAAACTGCCTCAGTGGGGCGCTTGCCGAAATGATGTCCCCCCGAATAGCTGTGAGCACAAACTTGTACGAAATGTTGCCCTAAATCCATCTGATCTAAATAATCTTCCCCAGTAGTAAAATATCCATTGTCATAATGAGTCACATTATCCTCATAAATGCGATCCAGACAGACATCCATACTATACCAGTCCTCATCAATGTATTCTAGTCCACGCCATGGCTGTGTAAGTTCCCCAATTCGATATGCATGAGCCTTGGCCAGATAATCATTGACCATATTTGCTTCGGTGTCATATGTAAGAGAATGAGCATAAATACGTCCTACATATACTTCAGGTCCCACATCTCCATTGCCATCCGTATGTTTTTCGAAAATACCATCCAAATTACTATCTTCCCAATTACCATCAAGATCCATATAAAACAAATCACATGGAAATACAGCCCCTGAAACCTCTGCCCAGGCAGCCGTAATGTCCCCAATAAAAACAAAGCTTTGGCATCCTGAATTGTAACGCTGTGTTATCCAATCTTTTATTTCTTCAGGCGTACCACCAGAAACTGTCTCTAAACATACTGAATGTTCTTCTAATTCTAAATCAAGTATATACTGGCTAACAGCTGCCGTTATATCCCCATATAGATCATCATCAACCAGTATTGATATAGGATCAGCTAAGGTTTGAGTTCCATCATATGTATCTTCAGGGGCTGAAAATAGAGATGATTTAAGAGGATGATTTCTAAGATATTCCTCGTATGTACCGGGTAACTCCCCATTTGGGGAATACCATTCCAGATTTTTTATTGTTGGTTCACCATCAGCGTTGTCCCAATATAATGACATTTCTGATTGTGAAGATATATCAAAACTGACATCATCTGCTTCAATATCGTTACCAATCACAGTTGTTTCGTTACTTCCAATGGCATATGACATTATAGAAATTACAATACTTAGAATAATTATCAGATTTAATCCCTTTTTTACCAAAGATTTGCCCCTATTTATACAATTGTAGTATTCATAAGGTATATTGCGCACCTATTTTATTTAATTTTTGTATATTTTTATATTTTGAATATATATTTTATATGGAAAGTGAGAGTGTTTGCTTAAAAAATTATGCATTATACATTTCGTGGAAGGACAATAGAAAAACGCAAAACTAAATCAAGATAACCTCTACAGGAAAAGTGAGTAAAGTATTTGAATAGATGAATATTAACCATGTCCCTATGGTCACTACAACTTTCATCACAGGAGCATCAAGTGGAATCGGTTCGTCTTTAGCTATTGCCTTAGCTAAAAAAGGACATCGCGTTGCGCTGTTCAGTAGGCGTGAAAAGCAATTAGAGGAAATTAAAACGGAAATTGAGAAAAATGGTGGAGAGGCATTGGTTGTTCCTGGAGATGTCACCAATCCAACCTCCATCGAAAGAGCTTTTGAGAAAATCGAGAGAGAATGGGCTGCACCAGATATTATTGTGGCTAATGCAGGAGTAGCACATTGGATAAAAACAACAGAGATGGATCTAGAAAAAGCCCATCAAACAATAGAAGTAAATCTTATGGGCGTGATAAACACAGTTCAATTGGCACTACCAAGAATGATCAATAATGGTGGCGGACAAATTGTTGGAATTGCAAGTGCTGCATCATACAGAGGTATTCCAAATCTAGCTGTGTATTCTGCCACAAAGGCTGGAATCGTCCGATATTTAGAGGGAGTACGCGTCGAAAATAATGCTAAGGGAATTGTAGTTACCACGATCTGCCCCGGATTCATTAAAACGCCAATGGTTACGAACAAAGATATACCAAAGGGTACACCTCTGCCATTCATGATGGATGTTGAAAAATCTACGAAAAAGATTATATCGGCCATTGAACACAAACGTAGTCACTACGCTTATCCGCGACCGATGGCCATTCTAGGGAAGATCGGTTTGATTCTTCCCAATTCGATGTATGACAAAGTGATCATTCCATTTGCCCGTTGGTGGTTTTTTCGTTAGAAGATTAAACCATAGTTTTCAATAATCTTCTTTAATTTTTTAGTTGGATAAAATTTATATATTTCAACCTCATCTTTTATTAAAGAACATGGAATCTAAAGACTTCTTACTATCAATCTTCTGTACTATACTATTGTTAAACATTTCTTTGATAAGTAGTAATGTTGTCTCTGAAAATGAGAAAACAGGTCAGGAAGTATCCATCACCATTGGCCCGTATCCTCAAAATACTGATCTAGATTCAGCGTATATTATTTGGCAGACAAATATAACAACAGTGAATAATAGTGTTCATTTTGGATTTAATCCTGATTGTGATAATAATATAATCTATGAAAATATTAATGCAGAGTTTCATAAGATAGAATTAGATGAACTTAAACCTTCAACAAGATATTATTACAAGGTTATGTCAGATGAAATTGAAAGCGATGTTTACATGTTTCATACATCATTTGAAGAGAATGAATCTATTAAATTCATTATATATGGTGATACAAGAGGAGTATGGGGTAATTGGAGGAATGCAGCTATCGTTGCACAAGCAATTGAAAAGGAACAAGCATATTTTGCCTTACATACGGGGGATTTTGTTAAAAATGGTTTAATCAATAGTCAATGGGTCGATTTCTTTTCTATTTCGAATTTTACTCATAATTGCACTATATATCCTGTATTAGGTAACCATGAAAATTATGGTGAATCATATTTTCAATATTTTACAATTCCAGGGAATGGCTACTGGTATTCATTTGATAACGGCCCGATCCATTTCATTGGTCTTGATTCAAACATAAAAAATTTATATAATCCATATCAAATATTTTGGCTATTTAAAGATCTGATGTCAAATGATAAACCATATATAATTGTATTTTTTCACCATCCACCATATAGCTCAGGCAACCATGGAAGTACAAATCTCATTCGTTTGCTATGGGTACCACTATTTTCGATTTTTAATGTAGATATTGTTTTTAATGGACATGATCATGATTATGAAAGAGGAAAAGTGAATGATGTTAATTTTATAGTAACTGGTGGAGGTGGAGCACCTCTGTATAATGTGGAAGAAAACTGGTGGACAATATATTCCGAAAAAACGCACCATTATTGTTTGATCACAGCAAATCAATCACAATTAAACTTTCAAGCAATAAAACCAGATGGAAGCATTATAGATTCTTTTATTATTTAAAATCAAGTTTTATAATCTGTTAGCAATCTGTACTAACATTTTGCTTTTCGATCCTTTCTTATCAACCAACAATCTTCCTTCTTTTTTCCAGTGTTTCGAAGGATAAGCACAATCTTTTTCCAAAACAGGATGTAAGCCAAGGGATTTTGCAGCTTTGGCAATATTTTCTAAAGATGGTTTTTCAACGGCATGTTTTTTGGGAACCTTTCTACCACCAAGTTTAGAAACAGATTTATCAAAATAGACAGGCCAGACGACGTATTTGTCTTCATCTCTGGAAACCATACATTACCACAACTTTATCCGGATATTAATACTGCATTTATGGCACCACTCTGACCGGGCCTAGAGGTCACTCGTGCTTTTCCGAGTTTTGTCTCAATAACTGCCCCTTTGTTAATTATGTTTCTTCTTACATAGTGGATATTCGCATGATTCTCCACAACAGATGTGATTTCTGTTTTAGTTACTTTGTTGCTCTTTGGATCAACTACATATGCAACATTTATGGTTTTTGCTCTGGTTTTCCTGTTATTTCCCATGGTTCGAACCTTTTTAAGTCTTGTAGATCCAATAGTTGTAAGATGTGTTTCTCGCCCTATTTCAAACTTTCTTTTACCACGTGCATAACGCTTTCTTCGCCCTGTTTCACTTCTTCTTGAATCACCTTGCCAAAGTGCCATAAAACACCCGAATAGTAATATCATATTTAAAGGATATGGAAGAAAAATAGATAAAAATAACTTTTTGAGATAATATTCAATACTTGATAAAAGCCAAATTATGAGCTAGAGACTATCTTTTTACTTTCCAATATTTTTCTTGTTTCGACCTTGTAATCCTCAACATTGGGCTGATCAAAAGGATTTACTTCTAGTAGAAAACCAAGATACATCATTTCCATCATCTTGAACTGTAGCAATTGCCCTATAGAATACTCTGATTTATCCTGCAAAATTATTTCTGTAAATGGCCGCTTGCCTTTTTTGAAAGCCGTTTTCATTCCTTCCATAATGGCATCCATTAATTCTTTTAATCTCCTTCCTTGTATCACCTCGACTAACTTTGAATATTCGCTTATATCTGGAACAATCATATCTGAATTGTTTTGTTTTACATTGATAAATGTAGTGAATTTATCATATGGTCCACCAAGGTACATTTGTGCCATTGAATGTAAATCAACAGAACCTATCGAAACCGTAGGAGTAATGCCCTCGAAAACTCTTTTCTTCCCTTTGTTGAATTCTTTACCGATGCTCTCACCCATCAGCTGTCTATACCATTTTCCAACTGATTCTAGATCATTACCAAATAAAAATAAATCATGGATGTTTTTACCTTTTTTACGATGAAGGTATATCAATGTGGCACTTACGGCTGCAGGATTTTCAAGAAGATTATCACTTAAACATTTGCTTTTCATATTGTGTGCTCCTTCCAATAACTGATCAATCTTGATTCCAATTAGCCCCAAGGGAAACAAACTCACTGAAGAAAAAACAGAATATCTTCCACCGATTTTTTTTGGTATTTCTAGAACATCGAATCTATTTTCTAACGCAAAGTTCCAGAATTTTGAATTTTTGTCAGATGTAACGACCACATATTTTTCATACTCTTTTTTATATTTTTTTAATAACTCAACCAGTATCTCAAAATTAGCTATCGTTTCGTTGGTTCTTCCTGATTTACTCACGCCATTTATGATAACATTTTCTCCTTTTTTCAAAATAGGTTCGATTATTTTTATGATATCATCGATTAAATCAGAATCGACAGTGTCGGCATACAACACTTTTATGTTTGGATTCAATTGATTATACAGCTTTCCCAATATGGCCTCCTGCACCGCCATGGTTCCTAGATTACTCCCACCAATCCCAACAACAATTAGATAACTTGGTTTTAATTCCTTTTTTTCTTCTACAAGCATTTTAATTTTTTTTAATGCTTGTTTGTCATCAGGAAGATTAATAGAGGCCCTGTCATCTTCATATTGCAAAGCAACTGCGTTATTCATACACTTAATTTCTTCTAGTAATTTTTCCGCTGTATGTACAAGTTCTTCAGATGAGATTAAACTATTATCGTATGAGAAAAATATTGAGTTCATTTTTTCCTCCTTTAACCTATCAGTTCATAACATCCATGTCCTTATAAAATTGTAGCCTAAGAGATGACACAAAAAGATTTAGTATGTCATATAAATAACCAATGGGAGATGAGAAGAAGATGAATTCTATTGAGAATCTGCCAACAGAACTTCCTGAAAAAATCAAAACCCAAATCGAAGAGATACGCCTAGATAACACCAGTGGATCTGCAAAACTGGCAACAAGATCCGCTGAAACGTTGATTACTTTACTGGAAAACGTTGACGTTTCATCACATTCTCAACTTATTGCATACATTGAGATAGCTTCGAAGGAGTTAGTAAAGGCACAACCCACGATGGCACCTATTTTTAATCTAGTCAACAAAACCCTGTTAAATATCTACAACCTGGCGGATAAAGAAGAAATTAGGCAAATTGCACGTGTTTTCTGTCAAAACTTTATAAAAAAGTTGGATACATCTGGTCAAATGATCAGTAAACTAGCTATTGATTTAATTACTGATAATTCAACCATTTTAACCCTTTCATATAGCGATACGATTCTAAAAACGCTTCTTTTAGCAAAAAGAGCGGGAAAGAATTTTGACGTTATTTGCACAGAATCACAACCTATGAAAGAGGGAATATATCTTGCAGAAAGGCTGGGTAAAGAAGAAATAAATGTAACACTCATCGTCGATTCTGCAGCCCCCTCTTTTTTACCAGAAACTCAATTGGTACTTGTGGGAGCAGATGCTTTGTCGACCTATGGTTTGATTAACAAAATTGGTACCCTTGGTTTGGCACTAGCTGCAAATAAATTTAAGGTAGGCTTCTATGCATTGTGTGATTCAGAGAAAATTCTACCAGCAAAATACACAATTAATCTTAAAGAATTAAAAGATCCTAATGAAATATTATCCAAAACTATTGACAATGTGACACCGATTAATTACTACTTTGATTTGACACCTCTAGAACACCTAACAGGAATAATAACAGAAAGAGGGTTTATGACACCCAATGATATAAAACAATATATCAAAAATATGAAAATACACAGAATCTTTTCCGATTAAGTATTGGAATTGCAACGGAATGAGAAACAAAGCAAATGGATTAATATTAAATGGCCCTGGAGTGTTGAAAAGAGACTATAGCCAAATAACAAGTGCATTTTTTACTGAATAATGCCTCCTTTTACAAAACATTTAAGTAGTTAATTCGTTACTATTATGTATCAATTATATTTAAGAGGTTTAAAAATGAGGACGAAAATTATAATTGGTAGTCTGTTAGCAGTTCTTATTTTGATGATATTGCCATCCATATCTGCAGTAGAATTCGACGCGGTTAAAAAGGCAAATGAATCGCGTCTCCCGAATATACTAAAAAACGCAGATGTGCAAGAATTAAAAGAAAAACTCAAAGATTCTCCAGCTCAACCACAATTTATCGGTATAATCGGTATAATACTAGGAATAATATTAGGTAGTCTTAAACGTTTTACAGTGAGCATAGCTATTGCAATGATAGGTATGTTACTTGCCCTAGCATCTATGCTACTTGGATGTATAGCAGGCATATTCAAACTAGCCATAATAGGTGCAACAATAATTGCATTAGTGATTTTTGGAATTAATGTAATGGGGCATGAAGATGATTCGCCGTTTATCAACTGATATCATTACCTCACAATTTAGACGTGGTAATAAAATGAGTATGTCGGGGAAACATTTAAATTAATAAAATATATAATAATTATATAAGTAATATTAAATTCGTAGAAAATTATAGGGTGAAAAACATGAAAAGGAAAATCATACTGGGGAGTTTGCTGTCAGTCCTTATATTAATGATGTTGCCGTCGATATCTGCAGTGGAATATAATACTGCAGAAGAGGCAAATGATGCAAGGCTTCTTGACCAGATAGAAAATATGAATATAGCTGAATTGAAGGGGATAATTCAAAGCATAGATTTTGAAGAATTCAAGGAAAAAATACAAAATATCGACATAAAGGCTGCGGTTAAAGAATTAAAAGAGAACCTCAAGGATGATCCGGCTCAACCACAGATAGTTAGCATACTTGGCATAATACTAGGTATAATAATAGGTATACTTTCCCGCACAACAGTAGGAATAGCTGCTGCGGTAGTATGTATCCTAATTAGCCTGACATCTCTGCTGTTTAAAATTTCCATAATAGGTATAGTACTAGCTGCAATAATGATTGTACTTGAACAATCATCAGGAGGCGAAGAAGGTACAGTTTTTGGTAAAATACAAAACATGGATCTCAAAGGATTAAAAGAAAATCTCGACGAAAATGATCCATCTCCACAATTTATTGGTATACTTGGTGTGATACTAGGAATTATAGCAGGCTTAATCGTACGCATAGCAGTGCTTTCAATTGCTACAATACTGGATATACTTATCTTCCTAACGCCATTGATGCTTCTAATCTTGTATAAACTGGCAAGAATGGGTATAACCATAGCTGCAATAATGATTGTACTACTGAAATTAACGGAAGAACCAAATGAGGGCGGTTCCTTTGCCATCTAGTGTTCCCCCTTAACTTAAACGTTACAATAAAATGCCACGTGAAGAGAAACATTTAAATTAATATATTACACTATAATTATATATTAACTTTCATGGAGTGAAAAAAATGAAAAGGAAACTCATAATTGGCAGTTTGTTAGCAATTTTTATTCTGTCTATGTTGCCCACCATACCTGCAGTAGAATACAACACTGCTGTAGAGATAAACAGATCGAATCTTCTTGAAAAAATAGAAAGCATGGGTATTGAAGATGAAGAATCGAGAGAAAAGATTGCAAGTGTATTGTTTCCCATATTTCCAATATTATCTGGCATAATACTTGCATTATGTGTGAAACTTTTACTTAGTATGCTAAAATTAATTCGTCTAGGTATAACAATAGCTATAATAATTGGTATAGTAAGTTTTATACTTAGAGTAATTGCAAGGGAGGAAGGCTCTTTTCACAGTTTCTAAAACACAATAGTATTGACAACGAAAATACTATCCGCAAAACAAAAATAATTCTATCCAATGTAATATGAAAGTACACGGGATGCCATTTGTAGTATGCCTGTCGATCATTCGTAAATCCAAACACCATCAACTTCTTTTATCTTATGTAACAAAGCATGAATATTATCTATAGTCTCTGCCATATGAATATCGCTTTTTAAGGACTTTAAGTATCTGCATGATGAAAAATACAAGAAAACTATTCTGCGCATTTTGAGAACCCCAAATTTTTCCCCATAAAATTCACAAACATTATGGATATGCTCAGCACATATGTCTTTTTTTTCTTGAAGTGTTGGAAAAGTGAAAATATCGCCAGAAAAATTACACAGGATTTCTGGAATAATCCAAGGATTCCCGAGAATTCCTCTTCCCGGCATGGCTGCAGCTGCCCCTATTTGAAATAGCATATTTTGAGCATCAATCCCCGAAAAAACACCCCCATTGGCAATTACGGGAATCGAAAGAGTGCTAGCTACTTCGCGCATCTGGTGAATATTGAGGGGGTTTCCGAATTTTTTTTCACCTGTACGTCCGTGAATTGTTATAGCCGCAGCACCAGAACAAGCCAGTTTTTGGGAAAGTGAAATAACATTAATTGATTGTTGACAAAAACCCGTCCGCAGTTTAACAGTAACAGGGATATCTACTGCATTGAAAACAGTTTTAACAATTTTGCATGCAAGCATCTCATCCTTCATAAGAGAAACACCTTCGCCTTTTGAGATTACTTTTCTTACTGTGCAGCCCATATTGATATCAACATAATCAAATCCCATATTTTCAATGATCTTTGCTGCTTTTGCCATAAAGTTTGGATCTTTGCCAAGTAATTGGGCACCATTGAAATGGGAACCGGTAACCTTCTTCAGCATCTGAACAGTCCTCTGGTTACCTTCAACAACTGCTCGAGCGTTCACCATCTCTGTTGTAATGAAGGGTGGTTCGAATTTTGCGAGAATTTGACGATAAGGATAGTCTGTATACCCACTGAGCGGGGATAACATTAACTTTTTTTCACGCAAAATTTTTGTAAACAAGGATTTTTTCATTTCCGAACACCCAGTTAGAATTATCGATTCAACAACATGGAGTATTATAAGGTTTATTCTAGGACATAGCCAACATTTTGGGGAGGGAATATTAACAAAATTATAGACTGATGAAAGCTCCCCTACATCTGTGAAACCTATATTAAATCCATCAGTCTAGGCTTCAATAATTTTCTTACGACGGACATAAAAACAATTGCACCCAATATGAAAACAATGGTTAGATAGTCCCTTTCATTTAGCACAAAACCAAGTGCAATTTCTGCAGCGGCGCATGTTCTGTGTTGGTAACTACCATCAAATTGAAACATCCTATCCTAAAGTATCATAACCTCTCGTTTTTATTGATTCTTATACAAAAAAATATTATAAAGATAGAAATTATAAAAGTATCATGCTTAGTAAACTTACTAGACAAGCGATAAAGTATATTATAACAGGATCAAAAGGGTTAGTTCTTCAAAATTTACTACCAAATCTGGATAGAGTTAAGGTAGAAAAAGTAGGGTTATATCTCCATATTCCATTCTGTAGATCTCCTTGTTTTTACTGCCCTTATTTCAAAGAAAAATACAATAAAGAAAAGGCACTTATCTACAGAGATGCAGTCATTAATGAGATAGCTTTCTATCAACCACTTTTGGAAGAAAAACAGATAACATCATTTTATATAGGCGGAGGAACACCAACAACTATGATGGGAACTGGATTGGAAGAAATCATTCACACCACGCAAGAATCCTTTAATATGGCATGCAACATTTCCACAGAGACACATCCAAATGATGTCACACCCGATATGATAGAACGTCTAATGTGCATCGGAGTAGAAAATGTTAGTATGGGCATAGAATCTTTTAACGATCATTTTTTAAAAATTATTGGTAGACCCTATGTCGGCGATAGAGCAAAAGGAGCGGTAAAATTACTAATAGATGGAGATTTTGCTTGTGTTAATATCGACCTTATGTTTGGACTACCTAATCAAAAAATAGCAGATGTTGAAAAAGATATCAAAACAGCCCTTGACCTTGGCGTGGATCAAATATCTGCCTATCCAATATTTACCTTCCCACATACAAAACTAAAACAGATTGTAAAAGAGAATAGATTCAAACTTCCAGGGGCAGTTAATAGAAGAAAAATGCTTAAAAAAATCGAAGAATTATGTTATGATGCAGATATGAAACGGACGTCTGTATGGGCATTTACAAGGAAAAAAGTGAGAAAGTACAGCTCAGTAACCATACCTCAATATATTGGACTAGGTGCAGGAGCAGGCTCTTTAATTTCAGGTTTCTTTTTTATCAATGTATTTGGAATTTGGGAATACATAACATATCTCGCAGAAAAACAAAAACCACCAATAGTATTAACAATTAATTTCAGTGAAAAGGAAGAAATGACGCACTGGCTATATTGGAGAATCTATGAAACACAGATTAACAAGAAGGAATTTAAAGAGCGATTTGGCAAGGATTTTGATGTAATCTTTGGAAAAATTTTTGCACTTTTTGAACTGTTAGGGTTGGCAAATGATCAAGGAGATATACTAGTAATGACTGACAAAGGAAACTACTGGATACATGTACTTCAGAATCTTTTTTCTTTAGATTTTATTTGACAGATTTTGATCACATTCTTAGCTATAAAGTGGCCCGATGATATAGAACTAATCTAAAAATGAGCCAATTAAACCCTATTCTTTCAGTTTTTATTTTCATGACATCGATTTCTTTAAAAAACCAGGTGACATACCTCTAAACAGATAAATAAATCATGAAGGAATTTTCATGGAATTTACAGATGTTATAGAATCCCGCACAAGTACTCGCACTTACCGCGGCAAAGAAGTAGAAGATGATAAAATTGAATATGTACTTGAATGTGCACGATTGGCACCCTCGTGGGCAAATAGACAATGTTGGCGTTTTATCGTTGTGAGAGATAAAGAAAAAATCAAAGCATTGTCTAAAACAAGTATCGTGAACAGATGGCTTAGAAAAGTACCAATTATTATTGTAGCCTGTGGTGATCCTACATCAAGTGGTGTTAACAATAACATAGATTATTTTGCCGTGGATGTTGCAATAGCAATGGAACATATTATCCTCGCAGCCACTGATATAGGTCTTGGAAGTTGCTGGATAGCTGCTTTCGATGAAAAAAAGGTGAAAGAAGTATTAGAGATACCAAACAGAATCAGAGTTGTTGCACTAACCCCTCTTGGATATCCTGCTCAAAAAAGTGGAATGAGTGATAAAACCATAAAATTGTTTGCACGTAGCAAAAAGAGAAAGAATCTAAATGAGATCGTTCGCTATGAAAAATGGTAATATATAATACATAACAATTAATACCTACCATCAGATTGAAATATAACTACAAAATACCATCGATTACTTTGTCCTTACAGACATATAACAGCGATTTAACAATCATTTTTTATTGATTTGTCTTTTCGCCAGTTCTTCTCTGCTTAGATATTTTTTATAACAATTAGGGCAAGTTATAGGTGATTCAGTCGTACTTCTTGTCCATCTGTGTCCACAAAAAGGACAATTCTCCTTTCTCATTATAACGCCCGGTGTAGAGTATTAACTGATTTGTTTAAAAACGTATCCTTGAAATCCATGTTTTTTTGCCTAAAGATTAATTTACAAAAGATCAGATTAAAACAACCCTAGATTTTCTAGTAATCCATCAAAGATAGACGTGAAAAGAAAGTATATAAGGAGAACCTATATTTATCGTCGTTTACAATGGAAATAAAAGAGAATGTGTTTGATCTGATGTACGAACCGCTTGCTGGCTCTAGTCTTAAAAATTTGAGCCGGCTTGTTTTACAAAATAAATTGAGAATAGATGTAAGATATATGCCACGGATGATCTACGCAACCGCAATTAGTGCTATCATGACCCCATTCCGCATTAAAGAGTCGATGAAGTTTAACAAGAAAATTCAACAAACTAAAATAACAAAGACCCCTCTTTTTATTATTGGACACTGGAGAAGCGGAACCACCTACCTACACAACATGTTAACACTAGATACAAACTTTGGATATTGCACAACATTTCAAACGACTACACCTGGTATTTTTTTAGGAAATGAAAAAATCATCAAACCACTTGTTGTCGCCAGTATTCCAGACAAAAGACCGATGGATAATGCTGATCTAGGGGCAGATTTACCACAAGAAGAAGAATACGGACTTGGCGCTCTTTCACCATATGCATACTACAATGGTTGGTGTTTTCCAAAAAATATGAAATATTACAATAAATTCGTGTGTATGAATGATGTTCCCCAAGGTGTGATAGAAGAATGGATGGATACCTATTTGTATTTCTTAAAGAAAGTGACATTATATAGAAACGGAACGCGACTTGCGATGAAAAATCCTGCAAACACGGCGCGGATAAAAATACTCCTTGAAATGTTTCCTGACGCACAATTCGTCAACATCTGTAGAAATCCTTACAGCGTATATTCCTCCATGCTTAAATTCATGCAGATAGTTATAGCACGCTATTGCGTACAAAAGCCCCCAAAAATGGAAGAGATAGAAGGATATATGATGGATTTATATGTTGATTTGCACAAAAAATATCTCAAAGAGAGAAAACTAATCCCAAATGGAAACTTGGCAGAAACAAAATATGAAGATTTTATTCAAAATCCGATACCCGAGTTAAAAAAGATTTATGCAACACTCAATCTCGATGGCTTTAACAAATCCGAAAAAGTCCTCAAGAAATATGTAGAATCTCAGAAAGATTTCAAGGTAAGTAGTTATAAAATGGATGATGATACAAAAGAAAAAATCTACAAAAAATGGAAATTTACATTTGAAGAATTTGGATATGAAAAATAGATTTATGCACAATGATATGGGGGCAGAATTTAACCGAGCATTTCTATAGCACAATTCCAACTATAAATCCAATTAGACCAAGACCTGCCGCTATTCTTATCAATTCTGTTGTTTTACCTGCACTTTGTATATCCCTAAGAGACAGAAACACTGCATAGATGCCAATGAGATCTATAGGAATAATAAATAACAGATACCATATGCTTAGAATGTTCCAAAGGAAAGGGAGAGGCGTTAGAAATAAAGTTACAGCTATAAGTAGACATCCAACATACGTGGCAGATTTCTCCCCAATTTGCATTGGAAGAGTTGTTCGTATGAGTCTATCGCCTTCAATATCACGAACATCCATTAATATTTCTCTACCGGTTACAATAAAGAATATTATAGTCGAGAATATCAGGGAATTCTGAGGTTGCCCAACAGCGGCACCACCAAAAACAAAAGATATCGAAGAAACGAAACCAACGACTATGTTTCCTACAATGCCTTGATTTTTGAAAAATTTCTCGTACAAAACAAGGAGAAATATACTAAAGATAGCTATTGCAAAACACAATATATTAATGGCAAAAGAGATGGCTAATGCAATCAAAAAGAATAGTGTCGCGGAATACAAAGCTTCTCTTGCAGTTATTTTCCCAGAGGGAACAGATCTGTTTGGATGACTCACTTTATCTACTTCTAAATCTAAATAATCATTAAGGATCATACCTCCTGCTGTTGCAAAAAAAACGACAAGTACAGCAAGAAATAAATTAATTGGATCATACATTGATTCACTTACCATACCACCTACAAAAACACATACCATGGCTAAAGGGGTAGTTTCTGGCCTCATTAATGTAACAAATGCCTTTATCTTATCAAATAGTGGATGTTTCATATGTTGTCCTCAGTTGTTGACAGATTAAACATCAGATAATCTAAACTGTATCTACTATATTTATATAAATATTATTAATAATTTGCGGAAAATGTGGAGAAATAGCTTTGAAACATTGATTATGAATGGCAATGGATCTATCATTTATTCCTACGTAAACATTTCAGACGGCTGTTATTAATGGCCCACTCATACAACTCAAAGTTATGATCGCCAATGAGTATCTCTTCACCAATCTTATATTTTCTTCGCGTGGTCCAATCGGTGAAGGATTTCTTGACCACATATTTTTTAAGATTTCCCCCAAGCATATCGTTCAGCCTTGCCCCTGGAGTGTTTAACAGTTCTTTTTGATGCTGGAGTCTAGATGCAGAATAATTCCCCTTGTACGTTATGATAGACGTATTGGCCATTAAAAACGTCGTATCAGTAACGTTATCTAGGAATCTTCGATCATGAGAGACAACAATTACTGTTCCACTAAAGGAATTAAGAGCCCCTTCAATGGCCATTTTTGATTTTAGATCCATGTGATTTGTTGGTTCGTCAAGAATGAGAAAATTATATGGCTGCATGATTAATCTAAGAAAAGCCAGTCGAGCACGCTCTCCTCCCGAAAGTTTTCCCACCTGATTATACACAATGTCTCCCCTAAAATTGAACTGACCGAGCAGTGCCTTTGCATCAGTTTCCTTAAGATCCTTCTGATCTCTTAGAATCTCCTCGATAAGAGTATTATCTAGATTTAATGATAAGTGTTCCTGATCAAAATATCCCCATCTTGCACCACGACTAATGTTAAGTATGCCACCATCTGGCTTTTCGGCACCGGTAAGAATCTTTAAAAGAGTTGTCTTACCACATCCATTAGGTCCAATAAGCCCTATCTTTTGCCCAGATAGAATCTCAAAGCTAACGTCATTCAAAATCAGAGTGTCGCCAAAACTTTTACTAAGATTACCACCATCCGCAATATTCTTGCCAGATTTGAAAACGTTCTTAAAATGGAATCTTAACAGATAATCTTTGATAATGGGATTTTCCACATGTTGTAATTTCTTTAACCTCTTCATTTTGCTTGATATCTGCGAATCAAATCTGTTACGACGGGACATCTTCTCAATAGATGCCTTGCGTCGTTTTACATCAGCCATGGTTTTAGCATATGCCTGATGTTTGAGATGCTGTCGGAGGTTCTTTTGCTCCTCATATTTTTCGTAGGTAGCATCAAATATTTCTATCTGTCCACCTCGCATCTCAAATACCTTATCAACAAGATCATCCAAAAGATATCGATCATGCGAAATTATCATAATTGCACGCGGAAAATCAACCAGTTGTCTTTCCAACCATTCAATTGTTTCAATGTCAAGATGATTTGTTGGTTCATCAAGTAAAAGAAGATCACATTCTTGAGATTGCGCCAAAACACTAGCCAAGGCAAGTTTCTGACGCTCTCCACCAGAGAGAGTGCTAATTTTTGAATCTATCGACAGTTTCCCCGATCCAATCTCCTCAATAATAGCTATTGCATCTTCGAGACGTGAAGTATTATCGACTCACCCATCAGACATCTGAAGTTTTTGAATTTTCTCAAGTATTTCTTCATATTCGGACGAATCATAGAGTACAGGATCTTCCAACTGTGATTCATATGATTTGATCTGTTGTTGAATACTGTCTGTTTGTGTTGTCTGTACTAAAAATTGATGGGCAGTTAAATTGTGTGATTGTATAGCTGTTTGTTCCAAATATCTAATTCGGATATTATCTTTAAACCATAATTCTCCATCGTTTGGTCTCACTAGTCCTAAAAGAATTTTAAAAAGTGTAGTTTTCCCACAACCATTTGGTCCAATTATCCCAATACAGTTATCCGGCACCACTTCAAAGGATGCATTATCAAATAATAATTTACCCCCAATCGTCTTTGATAGATCACGGGTTCGAATTAAGATGTCCATTTATATGACCATAAATTTCTATTGTAAAACATTTTAGATTTTCATGTTTAGTTTTCTTTTAATCTCTTTTTCATAAATGATTCTATGTTGTCAAATGCTCTTTCTAGCGTTTCCATCTGCGGCAGAATAACTACCCTAAAGTGTCCTTTGCCATAGATAGAGGAAAAACCTGAACCATGAACAACCAAAACGTGTTCCTCATGTAGAAGATCCAAAACAAATTCTTTATCGTCCTTCCAAATTCCTTTATTCATAGCCTCAATCTTTGGAAATATATAGAATGCCCCTCCTGGCTTTGCGGTAGAGATACCCTCTATTTCGTTTAAACGTTTATATGAAAAATCACGACGTTCTCTTAATTTTCGGTTCATCTTTTCAATGTGGTCCTGTGGGCCTTTTAACGCCTGGATGCAAGCACGTTGACAAACAGAGTTCGCACATAATCGTGAACGAGCTATACGCATAAAAGCCTCTTCTATCCTATCAAGTTCACCAGAATGATGAAACATTACATATCCCATCCGCCATCCTGGTACTAAGTAAACTTTTGAGAAACCGTTAAATGTTATAATGGGTACATCTTTAGCAAGTGTTGCTGTTGCATGTTGTTCTCCATCAAATGTTATGTCATCATAAATCTCATCAGATATAACTGGGATGTTATACTCACCTGCAATATCAATAATTTCTTTTATAACTTTTTTTGAGTATAAAGCACCTGTTGGATTATTGGGATTTATAATCACAATACCTTTAGTACGATTTGATATCCTTTTACGAATGTGTTCTACGTCTGGTTGCCAACCTTCTTCCTCAATGCATCGATATGCTATTGGTTCTGCATCATTGAAACGTGTGATAAGCCCATATTGTGGGTACGTGGGACCAGGTATCAAAAGCTCATCACCAGGATCAAGTGAGGAATTAAGAAGGATTTGAAGAGATTCAGTAACACCTGTGGTAATACAGATATTTTCAGGATTGTAAGTGACGTTGTTTCTCCCACGTTCACGTTCAACTATTGCACTTCTAAGCTCAAGATATCCTTCTGAAGGAGAATATCCATTATGCCCTTCATTGGCAGCTTCATAGAGCGCATCTTTCATATGTTGGGGGGTGTCAAAATCATATTTGTTCGGATCGCCTATGTTAAGATGCAAAACTTCTATACCTTTTTTTTCTAATTCCTTTGCAGGCAATACCACATCTCTTATGGCGTAAGAAACACCGTGGGAACGTTTAGACGCTTTAATCATAGATATCGTGACATGGTATTCATAAGAGTAATAAATATTTGATGGTGAACAAAGTATTTTAAATAACCTGTTAAGAATTATACCATTGCTCACAAATTGTCAGATTCAATATTGATTCTAGATGAGATTATTATCTATACTCTCAGAGGATCCGCTGGCAGTCAATAGCTCCTGTAAAGCCTTATGGTATTTTTTAGGTTGAGAACTAAGAAGTTTCTTTGCATGTTCCTTTAGAAATTCACCATACTCTATCTCTATCTGCGAATATTTCCATTTCTTGTCTTTGCCTTTTCCAAAAACCAGCAAAAATGCATATGCAAGTGATTTTCCCTTAGGATTATCTGGTCTTTTCTTTATTTCTGCGAGGGTCTTTTTCTCCCCAAATGTTTTGTATGTCCTTGCAATATGATCAGCAAAGTTGGCCAAAGGTGGAAGCGACTTATATTTTGGAAGTTGAGACAATATCTGCTGTCGCTCCTCATATTTAAAGACAACCTCTAAAATATCAGATGGTGTATCATCAAGAGAAAAGAACTTCTCTGCCATCTTCTCATCACCAAGTATCGAGTCAATGGCATCCAAACCATATTTTTTCCAGAAAATTTCAAGTACCTTGTTGGGAGTTACCTTGTTTAATACAACAGGTTCTTCAATCTTTTCAAGAATAAATTCCAATCCCCTCTGTTCAAATTTGTTTGGCTTTAGCGCTTCTATGAATTTACTTATATCTGTCCCATATGAGATACCATCAAGTATCAATAATTTTTCTTCAGACTGTTTAAGTGATTCTTCCTGTCCCTCCTTATTCTTTCTGATAAATTGAAGATCAGTCAACTTACCTGATAGGTAATCATCCAAATACTGTGTTTCTTGCTCAGATATGGATTCATTTTGTTTTACGACCTGGCCAATCACATCTATTGAAAAATCATTTGATATATCTGTTTCTATAAGATATTTAGTTATATTAAAAATCGTATTCTTCGTTGATTTGGCGCAATCCTCACATACTGCAATAGAAACATCTGCTGATTTCCAATATATTTTAAGATAATATTTTTTCAAAAATTGTTTCTTTTTTATGGCGTCTACATTAATATCTCCGCAGGTTGCAACACCACTTTTATATGAAAAACCTGTTTTACCAATTACAAAATCAATAAACTCTCCAGGAGGTTTTGCCTCTGAACCAGTAGAAATAAATCCATTGCCCCATGAATATATGTGCAATCCTCTTTTCAACGCCACGTCTTTTATACCAAGCAATCTTAATAGAGGATCATCAAAATGCTGTACCGCAATGAGTTTTTCTCTATCTGCTCTTCCCCTCTGTGCATAAGTTATGTCCCCAGTAGGCATTTTTGCAACAGCAAGGTAAGGTGCTTTTTCAGAGTGAGCAATCAGAAGTGTTCCTGCAAGGGCCCCATCAAGGCCTCGTTTATTCGACAACTTCTCAAGTTTTTTAGAATCATCGCTAAATCTATCAACTTTATCCAAGCTTTTTTTTATTTTTTCAAAATATTTTCGAGAGTAGTCATCTGTATAATCAGGCAATATAAGATATGGATCTTTTTTTAACTTTTTCGCATTTTCTACAAGTCTTTTTTCCAGTGATTTAGCAGCAGTTCTTGCAAAAGTTCTTGTCATTCTAATTTTTTTTGCCATTATAAGGACCCTATCATGAGAGAATATTAAAGTATGTCGCCCCAATTTAGAAAATTATTATTGGAACTACTAGCTATCAAGTTGTGATATAAATAAATGTATATGAAAACATTGAAGGACCCATCAGAAAAGGAACGCAGGCTATACAATTAACCAGATCAGATCGCCCACATGATGGAATTTTACATACAACACAAGGATAAAGTGAAATAAAACGTGACTGAAGGAGATGGGTATAGTCAAGAAAAAGTTTATATTTGCAACTGATATTATATTTCACAAGGGCCATATTATGAATAAAATATATATAGTATTGATAGTGGGAGTTATTATCCTTAGTGGAATTGGAACTGTTGCTTTAACAGATAATTCAATCTATAATGTTAAAAACCTGAAAGAATCATTTGTTATCTCAGAACCTATCATCAAAGATGTGGACCAATATGTGACGATAAATCTAGAAGAAGCAACTTCTTCTCTTTTACATGTGGGAAAACCTGTGTTACCAGTGGTTACACGAATATTTACATTACCATTTGGATCAAAAATTAGTCATGTTGATGTAATTTTTTCTGAAGAAAACGAGATTATGTTGCCTAAAGAGGTATTGCCCGGTTCGGAACCTGTTCCAGTATCTGTTGAATTAAAAAATGAAAAGAAACCTGTGAAGGATCCCGCGGTGTATAGAAACGCAGAATTGTATCCATCTTGTAAATATAGTTATACTACTGGGGCTGGTTTGGATAATGAGAATCATGTTATTTATCTCACTGTCAGATGTCATCCTGTTAGATATTCACCTGAACGAAATATGCTTTACTACAGTGAAAAAGTCGAAATTGACGTGCTCTATGAAGAACCCATGATTCCGACAGCTTTTCCTAATGAATATGATCTAGTAATCATTGCACCGGAGGAGTATTCAGCAGGAATTCAGCCATTGATAGCTCATAAGGAGAGGCATAATGTAAATACTATGTTTAAAACCACTGAGGAAATATATTCAGAGCATAATGGCCGAGATAAACCCGAACAAATTAAATATTTTATCAAAGATACAATTGAAAATTTTGGTGTTGCATATGTTTTACTTATAGGAAGTGTTTATAAACTCCCGATGAGAACAAGTTCTGTTCTACTATGGGATCAATGGGAACATGATACACTCACTGATTTATACTATTCAGATGTATATGATGCAGAAGGGGAATTTTGCAATTGGGATTCGAATAACAATAATAAATTCGGAGAAACAGGAGAAGATCAATTAGATCTTTACCCTGACGTGCATATAGGACGGCTTGCTTGTGATGAATTTAAAGAGGTAGAAACAGTAGTCGATAAAATCATTCATTATGAAGATGAGACTTTTTATCAAGATTGGTTTTACGATATGATCTTTATTGGCGGAAACACATTTCGATGGAATCCAGGAAATGAAGGGGAAGAGATCAATGAGATTATAATGGATATTATGTCTGATTTTAATCCATCTGCTGTGATTTGGACGTCGAAGAGTAACTTTAATCGAAAAGCAATTTCTATGGCCATTAATGAAGGCGCTGGATTTTTAGATTATTCAGGTCATGGATTTGAACATGGAATGGGCACGTATCCTCCAATTGGCCAGAGATTGAAAGTATACTTTACACCATATATTAAGGATCTCGTGAATGGATATGAACTACCCATCATCTTTTTTGATGCTTGTCTCACTTCAAAACTTGATTTTGTCCTCGATGATCTTTTGAGCTACAAAGGATACAAACCATTTAAGATACTTTACCTCCTCCCAGGTATTGACAAAGACATGAAACTACCGTGTTATGCATGGTATTTCGTTAAACATGAAGGCGGTGGGGCAATTGCCACAATAGGGGCAACCCGAACAGCATTTGGAGGAGTAGACTCGGGTGCAGGAAAAATGTCTATTGAGTTCTTTAAAACTTACAAAAGTAGCGAGATGCTTGGTCAGATGATGACAAAAGCTCAAAATGCATATATCACTGATGTACCATACGACGAATTCACGGTTGAAGAATTCACACTCCTTGGTGATCCAAGCTTGAAACTTGGTGGGTATCCGTAGTTGATTTTCCCCAAATTTTCTTCTCTCTTTTATTTCTCTCAACCTGAGTTCAATAACAAGTGATTTAATAAAGAGACAGATGTTTCGAAAATGGTGTATTAAAGGATAAGGTGAATTAGTATGGCTAAAAGTAGTAAGAAACAAATTTATGAAGATGAATTG
>JAUWWG010000086.1 GCA_030616985.1 Thermoplasmatota archaeon | reverse complement strand
TTCTTTCGCATAATTTACCTCCCTTTAAGTATTATAATAATAGGATTATATGATATAAATGTTTCCCATTATACTGATGTAACAAATGTTTCATAAAAATAAATATTTAATTGCAACATTTGTAACAAAACTAATCATACTGATTTCATTTCCGTATCAAACCTTTTGGTACTCACTCTGACAAATCACAAGATGGGTTTGTCATCGTATGCAACACTTTTACATACTAAATAACGTATTTAGTATTCAATTCGACTAATCCTTGATTAGTCTCATTTCCACACTACTATAACCCTATTTGTATCTGTAAAAAATAGGGGTGAAAGAGTAAATGGACTAAAATAAAGCATTTTAGTCGAGAATACTAAATCAAATTGATTTAGTATGAAAAGTACCTTACAGAGCATTATCTCTCCTTATTTCCTCCGAGAGAAAAAGGTTATTTTTGGTTATCTTTGTGTTTAGTATATATTTTCCTCTTGCTCTGGTATATTAAGCCATGATTCCAATTTTGAAATGCATTCATAGCATAGTACAAGCATTCGATCTTCGTTTATGGAAAAATCTCTACTCACTATTTTGTTTTCTCTAATCACTAATGAAGGATCGCAATTTAAACAAATAATATTTCCATAAGGTACTTCCTTTATGCAAATTGGTTTTTTACATCTTTGGCACTTGTTTTCATCCAATGCATTTAAAAAATCCATTGAGTCCAATTGTGAACTTGATCCCATTGTTAGAGAAAAGAGAAAAAAATCCAGAATCAAAAGAAATCCTTGAGGTAATGCATAGAAATGCTGATTATATGAAAAATCTTGTAGTAAAAACCATTGAGCTTGCACAGCTTAACTCCCCAAATACAAAGCTGCTCATGGATGATACGAATTTATTGGATGAAATCGATAATGTTGTTAAAAAGAATAAACGATTTTTGAAAGAAAACAACATAGAAATTGATAACAACATCGATGAAAATATCATGATAAAAGCAGATAAACTTAGGATCGAAGATTTATTCGACAATATTATCAGCAATGCAATCAAGTACAGTAAAAATGCAGGTACTATCACAATTGATGCAAAACAAGATAAGAATTTTGTCACCGTATCTGTAAAGGACACAGGTATGGGCATGAATAAGGAGCAACTTAGCCATATTTTTGATGAATTTTACAAAGCTGATGAAGCACGCCATGATTTTGACAGTAGCGGTCTTGGCCTACCCATTTGTAAACGCATTGTAGAGAAACATGGTGGGAAAATATGGGCTGAAAGTTCAGGAGAGGGAAAAGGCACCACTTTTTATTTCACGTTTGAATTGATTGATAAATAAGACGTGACGATTTGATTAGAAATATAGATAGAAGGATATGTTTTATGTGAGAATGTTTCTACATCAACTGATAAAGAGTAAGTTTGAGGGTTCGAATCCCTTCCCTCTGCATCCCCTTTCATTATACATGCTGTCATTGCCATCATTAATTGTCTCAAAACTTTTTTGATCCGTACAACCACTAAAACCTACAATTAGTAAAAGAAGTATTATGCCAGTTGTTGCAAGTTTAATATCCACTTTTTTTGTTCCCCCAAATAATCATCAATATAAGTGAATATCGTATACGATAAATTTTCTTTTTTAAAGATTAACATGGGCCCGCCCAGATTTGAACTGGAGTCTCTAGCTCCCAAAGCTAAAAGGATCGACCAAGCTACCCTACGGGCCCCTGTGCTCTTTCGGTAACATACACCCATATTTAAAAACTTTTATCGGAAACGGAAGCCCCACAAACAATACAACATAAAAACGAGATTGAGGAAACGGTTGATTCAAGCAACTGGAACTTCTCTTTCTCATTTTCTTTTGATTTTGATAAAAACAAAAGTCTTAAAAAATGTGCTGAGATTGGAATATTAGGGGCGAAGGGAAAATATGGAGTGCTGTTATCTTATGGTTCAAATCTAGTTCTTAGTGAACTAAAGGGTTTAACTGTTGAATTTAATATTGCCTGTCAGGTGGTATTTCTTCGTCCCTTCTATAATTCTAACATAGGGTTCAAATCAAACAGTTTTTATATGAGTGCTTTGATATTGCATTCGCATACCACAAACAACAGAGATACTCTCTGTTGCGGGCAATCGTCAGAATATGCTTTTTGTTGGACGGTTGCCTTTTCTCCTATTATTGATTTTTGCGAACCATTCTTATCCGTTCCACAACCGATTATTGAAAGGGGGTTGATATGAACTTAAAATATCTCTCGAGGAAAAAAGGAGAGAATTGTGGGGGAATACCCCAAATTAGAAATAGTCTATCGTTGTTAATAATTGTTAATTATTGTAGTATTAGATTGAGCTATCGATGGTTGGGGCAATTGTATGATTATGCGAACGACCACGCAATTGCTCCGACCACGACTTCTATTAGCAGTGCTATTCCTTTTATTCCAATTGGTATAAAAGGAACTGATATTGTTATTGACCCTATTAGTACACCGATACCCAGTACTAGAAATCTATCTGACCATAAATTCATTACTGGTATCAATGAGGATTGGTTGTCAATTTCATTTATCTGTGAAGTTGTCGTATCTATAGACATTGATGCTATCAAGCAAATAAATGCAAACGCTAATATTCCAGTTAAAATTACTTTTATACTCATTTCAAAATATCATTGCCTCCCCCGTCTGTATTTTTGGAATACATACCCCCGACATATACTCGATTTTTCGGCGGAGTATCAAAAGATAGTTGTTCCAAGTCTAAAAAATAATTCCAGAAAAATAAGGTTTCAAAAGTCAAATACAGGATGTCTGCTAGTTTGTCCGAATATAGGAGTGCATATTTCATATTTGACCGACCATTTCGATGGCGAGCAGGGCTTCTCTTATTCTATTCTCTCCCTTACCACCTTTTGGTCAAATTATGACCTTGCGACCATACAACCATTTTCGCTTAATCTCTACTCGAACTATTCATTTATGCAGGTAGGAATGCAGTTCTTCTTTATTAATATATTTAATTATATATATAATATAATATATGATTTATTATTTGAAGGATATAAAATATGGGATGCTACATCTTTAAATGAAAAAGCTCGAACTCTTCATTCTACTTTTTCAAATGGTGTAGTCTCCCTTCCTTTTACCAATAGGGGAAAAAATAATCAACCGAGAATTAAGCTATTAAGGTATATATGTTACACTAAAAAAAGAAATAATATACTGCCAGACCACCATCTATTACAAGGAAAACAAGCGAGAGTTTTTTCCGAATTTTGTAAGCAACTGCTTGTCCAATTTCTTTTTGAAAATAATGTTTCACTCCCCATTTTGTTTTACCAAAGGGGACTCTTATCTGGGTATACATATACTGTAATCTATAACTCCATAAACCCCCTAATAAAGCAGAAGCTAAAAAATAATAATGAAAATTATCAGCAAAAAAAATCATTCCTATTAACAAAAATAATCCAGATATTGAACCTTCAAACAATGATGCCCCAAAAATATAATGAAAATATAACCATTTTTTGTAAATTGAATCTAAAACCATTTTTTCTCCAATTAATTAGATATGATTTTTCGTTTTATAATTTATGGGTATCTCTAGCTTTAAAAAATAAACAGTTTTTTTCTGCTTTCAATACACCTGATAGGGATATTCAACCTTTTGCCAACAGGGGAAAATATAGACCGAGCTACAGAGGAAGAGATGCAAGAACTCAACCTGCAACATGTAAACAGGTTGAACGGAGAAAAAAAGGAGAAAATATATTATATTGTAAAGGGGAAAAGAGAGAGACAACGGGAGAAAAAAAATACAGAGAAAAAGAGAAATTCTACAATCCCGATAGAGAAATTTTTGAAGGGGGGCAAAAATTTCTTACAGAGAACAAGAACAGCCATAGAACAAGACAGTTTCCCCATACGCCTATTTCTCCAGATGCATACTATATTTCCCAAGATACATATTTTCCCACTAGTTGTTTCCCCACTACTTATTTCCCGTCTTTCCCTTATCATAAAACACATATTTTCCCAGAGAGTATGGGCCCGAAGAGGTCTACACTGGGTTTCTCCCGTTGGAAAAACGGGCTCTTCAATCAACACTCAGGAGGTTTAAATGGAACGTAAAAATACAATAATTAATAGAATTAAAAGATTCGATGATATTAATACAGGAAAAATGTTAAATTATCCGAGTAAATGGTACAAAATTTTGACAATAACAACAAGTTTTGTTATATTCATTTCAGCTTTGACTATTTCTGCATCATTTTATAATAATACTAATATTCTCAAATCAATATTTGCAGTATTCTATATTATTGTTGTTCTTTCGGCTTTTTTATACGCAAATTACACACTTGTCTATAAACCAATTAGGTTTTATGAAAAAAAATATGGGGGAACAGGAATGGGGGATAAACATTTAAAAAAATGGGAAGGTGAAAAATAAAATGCTTGGTTATTTCTTTTTCCACCCATATAAAAATAAAGCTAACCCCGAAATTAAAAAAAATCCAGAAATAAAAAACCCCGAGTACATCTTTAGATCGCCTGAAATTAAATTATTGAATATATCTGATACAAAACTTATATACAGAAGAATAACCCCTATTATCAATAGAATAATTCCAATTATTCCAATTATTACCATTTCGATACACCAACATCATATAGATTTTGATAGTTTAAAACACTTATGGGCATCCCTGTATTCAAAAGCTCAGTTACTCGGCTGTGTTTTCGATACACCCGATGGGGATGCCTTACCTATTACCTATGGAGGTGTATTGTAGTGATTCAGGTTTCTAAAAAATTCAAGACACTAGACAAGGAAAAACTACTGAAAGAACAGAATAAGCTACGCAAGAAATACGGACTGCGACCACTCAAGCGGTTATCTCAGGAAACGGTTTTATACTGCCTGGGTAATGATAGGGTGCAAGAACGGAAAGAATGCATTACCCTTAAAGACGGGGGGATGTATCAGTGAACAGCAAAATCATAAAAGAGTACAAAGATTTTGTTTGGGGGCGACACAGCAAACGGAATACAAGACTGACATATACAGACCATGCCAGAGTAATGCTAGAACTCATAGGCAAACCACTCAAAGATGTGACACAACATGACGTAGACAGATACGTGCAAAAATGCCTGGAAACCAAAAAGACAAACGGCAACAGCATAAGATTCTGGAGTATCAGGCAGTTCCTTAAATGGGCGAAACGTGACGACCTGGTATTGCCTAAAATTAATCCCGTGGATGCTGGAAAACTGGCTTTAAACGAAGACGAGGCGAACAAAATACTATCCACCGTTGAATCGCTTAGCCCGTTGCACAGATTGGTATTCTACCTTGAATACGATGCAATACGCAGACCCAGTGAGATACGCAAACTCAAACTCACAGACCGATACCGTGACATGCTAAGCTACGAAGGTAAGACAGGTATCAAACCAGTGATTATGACAGAGAGATTGCAGAGGGCATGGGAAGACTATCTGAAATTCAGACCCATACCAGTGACAGAGGAAGACAGCAAATATCTGATACTTACCGAGGGCAGTTATTTCAGGGGGCGATACTCACGTTGCAACTCGATGGTAAACCGCATAATCAAAGAAGTATGCATGCTTTCAAAGATAGAGATACCACAGGGCGAGACAGCCAGCAACTATCTGATAAAGCGAACCACCATAACACTACAACTGAAGGATTGCCCAGACCCTAAGATAGTGATGCAACAGGCAGGTCATACGAAACTAGGCACTACAATGAAGTACAACCGTATAGATGAAAAGCACATAAAAGAATATCTTAACGTGTTCGAACATAAAAGTGACAACATAAACGGAAATCGTGACATAGACAAACATAAAAAACTTTTATGAAACAACACCCATTACCCCACCCTATGGATTTTAACATTAAGAAACCCACACACATTTTTGCACTCATAATGATTATCATCACTTTTTTAGTTTTTATTATACTACCCGCGCTTTCTTATTTTGGGATGTCTTTCTCTACTCAGACAGACCAAATTAGTGGGACTCCGGGATCCTTTGGAATAATATTTGAAATAATTGTTTTATTACTTCAGACCGCAATTGTTATTGCATTATTTATTATAATTCCAGTTCTGTGGTATCTTATAGTTAATAAATTCACACTAAAAGAAACGCTTTACCATTTAAAACTTCGAATTCATGGAATAGATATAGCATTTCTATGGGGTGTAATAACAGCAATAGTCGCATTAGTAGTAATTGTTGCAATTGGAGCCTTATTAATGTCCCTCGGCCTTGATCTTACAGACGCAAGTAATATTCCAGAACTAGAACTGTATTTCTCTCTGCCTTCGATGCTCTTCCTAATTGCTTTTCAACCCATTGCTGAAGAAATATTCTTTAGGGGTTTTTTACTGGAAAAAATAGATTCCCTTATCGGGGAAAAAACAGCAATCATCACTACTGCCATATTGTTTGGTGTTGCTCATTTGTCTGTTGGAAATATTTATCCTGCTTTTACGACTGGAGTGATAGGAATTCTCCTCGCATTTCTTGTAATCAAAACAAAAAACCTTTATTCTGCCATTACTGCTCACATCATATTCAATCTTGTTAGTTTCAGCATATACATATTTGCCAAATCCATTTTATAAAAAAGTAATCATTTGGAGAACAGGGAAGTATAAAGATGGTGAGGATGGGATGTTTAAAAAACTTATATCTTCTCCATTCTCCAATAAGAATCAAATATATTTGTATTATATATATTTTACTATTCATAATAAAGAAATTCTTTGAGAAAATTAAACAGGATAAACGGCATTTTTATCCAAAATGCATAAGCGACAATTGCAACCTATCAAGGAATGCTAAATCTATTTGTAGTTAATAGGATCAAACGTTAATTCTTTAAAATAGAAGCTGTATCTCACTTTAAAAAATTAAGGGTGATTGTTATGAAAAAAGAAAGGACATTTGTTATGATAAAACCTGATGCGGTTCAAAGAGGACTCGTTGGCAACATTATTTCCCGTTTTGAAAGGAAAGGCATCAAGCTCGTCGCGATGAAACTCGCATCAGTAAGTAAAGAACTTGCAGAAAAACACTATGAAATTCACAAAGACAAACCATTTTTTGAGCCGACTGTAGAATATATCACGTCATCACCTGTAGTTGCCATGATTCTTGAAGGAAATAACGCCATAGAAATGGTTAGAGGTATGATGGGAGCAACTGATCCGCAAAAGGCTGATGTGGGTACGATACGCGGTGATTTTGGCCAGTTTATCGGGAGAAATATTGTTCATGGGTCAGATGGCCCAGATACTGCTGAATTTGAGATGAATCTATGGTTCAAACCTGAGGAGATAGCCAATTACACACGAATTGATGAAGGCTGGCTGTCTGAATAAAACCCTGATTTTCTATATTGCCTACTGCAAGCAGCCGTTGACTTTATAATGGGAAATGCAATACTGCCCTAGCATGGTGTTTGATAGGAGAACTCTTGTTATTCCAGATAAGACAAAATTTGAGGAACGTACCATTGTTACAAAGGGAGACGTTATAATCGCCGATCGTTGTCTGATGCAGTTTGGAATAAAGACAGATGGTAGAATTTTCGTTGGCGAACATGTTATAATCGATGGTAATTTAGAAAGCACCAAAGACATTAGAATAGACATCTTTTCAAGTATTGGGGGAGATGTTAAAAGCAATGGAAATGTCTACCTTGGAGAAAAAGTTAAGGTTAACGGAAAACTTTCTTTGAAAGGTGACCTTGACGTTGCCGATAGTGTTGAAATAATAAAAGGATTTGAGGCAAAAGGTTGGATAAATATTCGCAGTCCGATACCAATGGTCATATATATTTTTATATATCTCACACAACTTTTGAAGTTAGGACATAGTGAAGAGATAGACAGACTTCTTGGGGAAATAGAGGAAAACGATGGAAATATAATCCCCATTTCCGAGATATTTCTATTCATACCAAATAATTCAATCATCGGTGTCCAGAAATCCGAGGTGGACTACAATCTCCAGGTTGGCAAGGAATCCATTGTTTTGGGAAATTACGACATAAAGGGAAATGTGTTTATTGGGGATGGCTCGGTCATACAGGGATCATTAAAATCCACAGGAAATGTTTTTTGTGGTAAGAACACAAACATACAGGGGAATATTAACTCAAATGGGGAAATAAGAGTAGATGAGAAAACAAACATAGCGGGAGATGTATCAGGCGGAAAGATTTATTTATCTAAAATTGCGTCCGTTAACGGTACGCTTTATGCTAAGAATGGAATATCTTTTGTGACTCCATCTACGTATGAAGTCGAAGAAAAGGTGAAACGTTTCGAAAGTAATGTTGGTATCTTAGATGAAGTTGATAGTATGTTGGAGTAGTTAAAATGAGTATGCAGATAGGCATAGTTGGGAAACCAAATGTAGGGAAATCCACGTTTTTTAATGCAGCCACAAATGCACATGCTGAAATAGCAAATTATCCTTTTACTACAATTGATGCCAATCACGGGGTAATGTATGTTCGTAAGCCTTGCCCTTGCAAGGATTTCAACGTTAAATGTACACCACACAATTCTGAATGTATCAATGGAACTAGATTTGTTCCTATTGAAGCCATAGATGTAGCAGGGCTAGTGCCTGGCGCAAGTGAAGGTAGAGGCTTGGGCAATAAGTTTCTCGACGATCTGAGGCAGGCGCATGCTCTTATACATATCGTAGATGCATCTGGCAGTGCAGATGGCGAGGGAAACCCATGTGGTTTGGGCAAATATGATCCTTTAAAGGACGTAGCTTTTCTAGAACAAGAAATTGTTTATTGGCTAAAGGGAATTATCAAAAAAAGCTGGGAGACTATAGCGCGAAAATGCGAACTTGAAGGAAAAAAAATTGATAGAGTACTTGCAGAAAAATTAACTGGCCTGGGAATTAGAGAAGAGCACATATATGCTGCCATCAGGAAATTAAATATCGATACTGACAAGCCATCCAAATGGACAGATGAGGAAATTCTAGATCTCTCCAAATATATTAGGAAAATCAGCAAACCAATGCTGATAGCGTTTAACAAAAGTGATATTGCACCAGATGAACTAATTGCAAAATCAGACGAAATCAGAGAAAAGGGATATATTGTTGTTCCTACGAGCGCTGAAGCTGAGCTTGCACTAAACAATGCATCAACTAAGGGTTTGATTGAGTACAACCCTGGAAATAGCGATTTCAAAATCACGAATGAATCAGATCTTAGCGATGAACAGCTTAAGGCTTTGAAATATATTAGGGCGCATGTATTAGAAAAACATGGTTCTACCGGCATTCAAAAATGTATAGAAGAATCAGTTAAAATGTTGGATCTTATTGTTGTATATCCTGTGGAGGATGATACCCATCTTACTGACAAGGAAGGCAGGATTTTACCAGATGCACATTTTATGCCTCGTGGAAGTACCGCCAAGGATTTAGCCTATAAAGTTCACACGGATATTGGAGATCATTTTATACGTGGCATAGATGCAAGAACGCATCGCATCATCGGTTCAGACCATGAATTAAAAGA
>JAUWWG010000060.1 GCA_030616985.1 Thermoplasmatota archaeon | reverse complement strand
TGCATGAAAGAGGGATAGCTGCAATGGGTGGATCACCCCCATCTCCTGGTAAAATTAGGCAGATACGGACATCTATTGCAAGAATGCTTACCATCATGCGGGAGGAAGGAGAACAATAAATGAGCGATATATGCCCAAAATGCGGTCTGCCTAAGGAGATATGTGTCTGTGAAGACATAGCACGGGAACAACAGAGGATCAATATAGCCGTTGACAAGAGACGATACGGGAAAATGATGACCATCGTTGATGGCATAAACCCCCATGAACTAGACATTGATACGCTGATAAGCAACCTAAAAACAATATGTGCCTGTGGTGGCACAATAAAAGACGGGAAAATAGAACTCCAAGGCGATCACAGAATAAAAGTAAAGGAATCATTGGAAAAAATGGGATTTATGGTTGACGTACTATAAAGAAAACAACGGCATCCAACCAGCCTGCTGCAGTTAAAATCCCTATGAGATGTTAACGTGAATGAGAAAACACTTGCAAGGGAAGAACTTATAGGACTGCACGTAACAATAAAGGAATGTAAGGATCCCAAATGGACAGGAAAATCTGGGGTAATAATCGACGAGACGAAAAATACCTTCCTGATTAGGATAGATAATGAGAATAAAAGAATTGCAAAAAAAATTGCAAAATTTGAATTTGAACATGATGAAAAAAAGACAATATTGAACGGTTCAAAAATAGCATATAGATCAGAAGATAGGATAAAAAAAACAAGGTGAAAAACTATGGTAGAAAAAAAGGAAGAAACAAGGAACATAGGTTTAAATGTCAAAGCTCCAACCAAAAGCTGTAATGACAGAAATTGCCCATTTCATGGTAGTCTGTCTGTTAGAGGTCAGGTATTAACTGGAGTTGTGTCCTCCATAAAAATGCAAGATTCTATCATAGTGAAGAGAGAATATACACATCGTGTTCCAAAGTATGAAAGATATGAAAAAAGAACGTCTACATATTCTGCGCATTGCCCCCCTTGTATAAAGGCAAAAGTTGGAGACAATGTAAGAATAGCAGAATGTAGACCACTCAGTAAAACAATTTCGTTTGTAACAATAGAAAAAATTTGATGGAGACAAACATATGAAGGGAATCGCTGGCAAAGTAATGAGGGGACTACCTGTAGGAGCTCGTCTTGATTGCATAGACAATACGGGTGCGAAAGTAGTACAATTAATTATGACTCCAAAACTGAAAGGAACTCATCGTCGCTACCCAAAAGCAGGCGTGGGCGATATGATAATAGTCAGTGTTAAGAAGGGAGCAGCAGACATGAGACGACAGGTTCTAAAAGCTGTTATAGTGCGCCAGAGGAGACCATTTAGAAGACCTGATGGAACTATGGTTCAATTTGAGGATAATGCTGCGGTTATAGTCACAGACACCGGAGAAACAAAGGGATCTATGATAAAGGGGCCTGTTGCACTGGAGGCAGCAGAACGTTGGCCCAGGATAGCCGCAACCGCATCAACAATAGTATGAGTGGGTTAAAATGAAATCAATAAAATCTAGAAAACAGAGAAAAGAATTATTCAACGCACCTCTTCACAAGAGGAGAAAATGGATATCTACTCACCTAGAAGAAAATCTACTCCTAAAATATGATAAGAGAAGCGTTCCGGTAATCAAAGGAGATACCGTAAGAGTCATGAGGGGTAGTTTCAAGGGACACGAAGATAAAGTCGCACATATCAACATAAGGAAGAGACATGTGGAAATCGAAGGTATGACAATGACCAAAGCAGACAATAAAAAGATTGCAAAACCAATTCATGCAAGTAATTTGATAATTACAAAGTTAAATTTAACCGATAAATGGCGGAGAAGCAAACTGGAAAGCGATCTATCTGAAGAAACTAAGAAGGAAATAGAAAAGGAAGCAAAAGAACAAATCAAAGAAGTAGCGGAAGAGGAAAAAAGAAAAGCTGAAGAAATGGAAGAAGAACCTCCCGTAAAAGAACCTGAAGAACCAGCGGATGAAATAGAAGAAACCGTGAAAAAAACAACAGAACCGGAAAAACCAGTAGAGAAAAAAACTACGCCTAAGGCAAAACCAAAAAAAGAAGAGGTGAAAAAACCCAAGGCAGAGAAAAAAACAACACTGAAAAAACCAGCTGAGAGAGAAAAAACTCCGGCAAAAAAGGAAACCGTAAAAAAAACTCCTGGAAAAACGGCAAAAAAAGAAAAGGAGGAAAATAAATGAGTAAACACTTAAAGAGATTAAATGCACCAAGGGTACAACGGCTACATAGAAAAGAGCGGAAATGGACCGTCAAATCATCCCCTGGCCCACACCCTTTAGAGAAGGCAATACCATTAAGTATGATCATCAGAGATTACCTCAAATTATGTGACACCCAACGAGAAGCAAAAAGACTCGTTGCCACTGGTGAAATTCTAGTTGATGTAATTAAAAGAAAAAATTACAAGTTTCCTTGTGGACTAATGGATGTAATATCTATTACAAAACTGAAAAAAGATTATAGAATTTTATTTGATCAAAAAGGTAAGTTAACACTCGTTCCAATTCAATCAAAGGACGCAGAATGGAAGCTATGCCGCATAGAGAATAAAACAATTGTAAAGGGAAATAGAACACAGCTCAACCTACACGATGGCAGAAATAAACTCATAAAAAAAGACGAATATGATACAGGAGATGTTCTGAAAATCTCCTTTAAAGATCAGAAAATCAATGAGGTATACAAATTTACCAAGGGAAACGTATCAATAATCATTGGTGGTAGTCATATAGGGCAGACTGCCAATATAGAAGATGTAGAAATCGTTCCATCGTCAAAACCAAACCTTGCGAAAATGAAGGGGAAAAGTGAATTTTCAACACTTCAAAGTTATGTATTTCCGATTGGAAAAACCAAACCTACGATAACACTACCCGAGGTGAGAATACAGTGAGCATCAAGAAAAAGACTGCTACAAAGAAGAAAGATTCCGGAAAAAAAGAATCTCTTTTTGAACCAAGAATTGAAAAAATCACAGTTAACATAGGGGTCGGTGAAGCAGGTGAGCAACTAACTAAAGCCGAAAAAGTGTTAAGAGATATTACCCGCCATAAACCAATACAAACTCTTTCTAGGACTACAAGCAAAGAATGGGGCCTTAGAAAGAGGATGCCCATTGGTTGCAAAGTCACCTTACGGGGAAAGGACGCCGATGATTTCTTAGCGAGGGCATTAAAAACCAGAGAAAATAAAATGGCCGATTACTCATTTGATTATGAAGGAAATCTATCCTATGGAATACCCGATCACACTTTATTTGAAGATCAAAGATACGATCCAAATATTGGTATATTTGGAATGGATATCTGCATAACAATGAAAAAACAAGGATACCGGGTTAAACGCAGGCGTATATGTCAAAGGAAAATACCACATAGACACCGGGTAAAAAGAGAAGAGACAATGAAATTCTTTTCTGAGAAATTTAATGTGGAGGTCGTATAAACATGAAGATAAAAGAGAAGAAGAAAATTTACGGCAGAATCAAAGGATGTGAAAGATGTGGGAGAAAAAGAGGTCTTATACGAGCATATGGTCTCCACATGTGTCGACAGTGTTTCCGTGAAAAGGCTGAAGAACTGGGTTTCAAAAAATATTCCTAAGGAGGTTTAAGATTACATGTTAAATGATCCACTAGCAAATGCATTATCACTTATAAAAAACGCCGAGATTAAAGGGAAAGGTACATGTATAATACAGCCCTCTTCCAAGCTAATAGGTGGAGTTCTAAACCTATTAAAAGAAAAAGGATACATTGGCGAATTTGAGTACGTAGAAGATGGAAAAGCAGGTGTTTTTCAGGTAAGACTAACGGGAAATATCAATAACTGTGGCGTTATAAAACCAAGATATCCAGTAAAAAGAGATGATCTGGAGAAATGGGAATCAAGGTACCTCCCAGCTAGAGATTTTGGTTTGTTGATACTTACAACAACACAGGGAATAATATCTCATAATGAAGCAAAGAAAAGCGGAATCGGTGGAAAAGTATTGGCTTATGTTTACTAAAATTAAAGTGTGATGAATCATGGCAAGAATAGCTGAGATAAAAGAAGAGATAACAATTCCAGATAATGTCGAGATTACCCTTGAAAACAATAATCTAACAGTAAAGGGAGAGAACGGATCTCTCTCCAGGGTTTTTTCCCATACAAAGATAAATTTAAAGATCAATGGCAACATTATTGAGGTGAAATGTAAAAGTCCAAAAAGAAAGGAGAAGGCTTTGATAGGTACTTTTGTTGCACATATTAATAATATGATCAAGGGCGTCAATGAAGAGTTCGAATATAAGATGAAAACAGTGTTCTCTCATTTTCCCATAAAGACATCTGTTGAAGGAAATGAGTTTGTAATTCAAAACTTCCTCGGTGAACGTTCACCGCGGAAAGCCAAAATTCTTGAAGGTGTAACTGTAGAAACAAAAGGTGATGACACAACTGTAAAGGGTATTGATAAGGAAAAAGTTGGGCAAACTGCTGCAAACATTGAACGAGCAACAAAAGTAAAAAAGCGAGACATACGTGTGTTCCAAGATGGAGTCTATCGAATAAGCAGAGGGGGTAAGTAGTCATGACAAAAGAAGACGTTATCAAAGAATTTTCATCACTCAATGGTGTCGGTAAAGCAAAAGCCGAACTAATATACAATAGTGGTTTTGATTCACTTGAAAAGCTTGGAAAAACTTCTATTGAGGATTTAGTAAAAATTAAAGGCATTAATGAAAAATTTGCAAAGGATATCAAAGATCAGTTAAAAAAAGAAGCAGGTATAACTTCTGAGAAAAAAGCTGAAAAACCACAATCAAAACCAGAAAACACAGTTGAAAAGAAGGATACATCCGAAACAAAAACAAAGGAAGAAAAACCAAAGACAGTCCGAAAGGAAGAGAAAGACGTAGAGATCGTTGAAGAGGAAGAAGAAGGCGCGTACCGGGTAAAGAAAAAGCCAGAGCTCAGTAAGGAACTGAAAGAAAGATTACGGATTAGAAAACAGATAAAAAAGAGGACACCGGACTTTATCAGAGAAGAATGGTTCAGATACAAACGAATTCCAAGGAACTGGAGAAGACCAGATGGTATAACATCAAAAATGCGAATTAACTTGAAATATAGACCCAATAAAGTAAGGGTTGGTTACAGAGGACCGAAAGAGACTCGTGGTTTACACCCCTCAGGTTTTGAAGAGGTTGCAGTATATAATGTGAAAGATATTGAAAATGTCGATCCAAAGACACAGGCTGCACGGATAGGAAGCACAGTTGGAACCAAAAAACGCATCGAGATAGAGAAAAAGGCTGAAGAATTAGATGTGAGAGTACTTAATAGGAGTTAGAAAGCATGGCTGATTTAAGAAATCAACGAAGGATGGCATCAACACTACTTAAATGCGGTTCAAACAGAGTCTGGATGGATCATGACCGAATTGATGAGATTGCAAAAGCGGTTACAAAAGATGATATAAGGATTCTCATTAGAGGCGAGGCCATAAAAAGTAAGCAAGTAAAAGGTATATCTCGTGGACGGAAAAAATTTAATGCAGAGCAAAAGAAAAAAGGGCGTAGACGCGGATATGGTTCAAGAAAAGGGGCAAAGTATGCACGTTTACCCAGAAAAAAGCGATGGATACGAACAATACGGCCGATTAGATCCTATCTAAAGACACTAAGAGCTGAGGAAAAAATCGACAGGACAATCTATCGCAAATATTACCGTAAGGCAAAAGGCGGCGAGTTCAAAAGCAAACGCCATTTAGAAACCCATTTGATTTCTGACGGGATTATAAAGGAGGGGGTCAACCAATGAAACAAGGGCCACGATATCATGTTAAACTGAGGAGACGACGTGAAGGAAAAACAGATCATAGAAAAAGACTTAGATTATTGAGATCCAGAAAGACAAGAATAGTAGTAAGAAACTCGCTGAAAAACGTAAGAGTGCAGTTTGTTGAATACAATGAAGACGGAGATAAAATTATTGTTTCGGCCACTTCTAACGAACTTATCAGCAAATATCAATGGAAATATTCGACATCTACAACTCCCGCGGCATATTTAACAGGTTTATTGGCTGGGAAAAGAGCCATGGATAAGGGTATAAGTGAAGGCGTTCTGGATATAGGAAGGCAACGTCCCGTGAAGGGTTCTAAGAATTTTGCGGCACTTAAAGGCGTATTGGATGCAGGGATTAAATGCCCACACAGCAATGAGAAAATACCTAGCGAAGATAGAATTTCAGGTAAACATCTAAACAAAGAGATAATGGCTTCTGTAAATAATTTTAAGAGTAAAATTATCGGAGGTAAATAATGGTAGCAAATAGGAGACGGCAACAACGCGGACGTAGACCAGCACAAAAAAGAGAGAGACAACCGGTAGAGTGGGATCCAAAGACAAAACTAGGGAGAATGGTAAAAGGTGGAAAAATCACCAGCATGAGTGACGCGTTAAGAACAGGTCTACCTCTAAGAGAACCAGAAATTGTAGATATCTTGCTACCAGAAACAGATGACGAGGTCATAGATGTAAACATGGTTCAACGTATGACTGATTCCGGCAGAAGAGTGAAATTCGTAATAACTGTAGTCGTAGGAAACAATGATGGGTATGTAGGTTTAGGACAGGCAAAGGGAAAAGAAGTTGGATCGAGCATAAGAAAAGCCATAGAAAACGCAAAGTTAAACATGATAGAAATAAAAAGAGGATGCGGTTCTTGGGAATGCGGTTGCAGAAAGGCCCATACTGTCCCATTTGCTATAAAAGGAAAAAGTGGATCTGTTGAAATTACGTTTAAACCTGCCCCGCGAGGGATTGGTCTTGCTACTGGAGAGGTGGCCAAAAAAATCCTCCGGCTAGCTGGAGTGAAAGACTGTTGGGCATTCACATCAGGGAAAACAAAAACCACAGTTAATTATGCAAAAGCTGTCTTTAATGCACTAAAGGAAAACACACAGATGAGAGTTATGAATAGTGAGATCAATAAAATAGGGATAATATCTGGAAGTCTAGGCATCACAGCAGAGACAGAACAACCAATACCACCAGGGACAGAGCAACCAACACCACCAGAGGAGGCGAAATAACATGGTATTTGCGGCAGTAAGAGTTAGAGGAATAGTTAATGTAAAACCTGATATCAAACGCACTTTACAATTATTTAGACTAACTAGAGTCAACCATTGTGTATTACTTGAGGAAAATGCAAGCACCAAAGGCATGCTACAGATTGCTAAGGATTATATAACATGGGGCGAAATAGACAAAACTATTTTATCGGAACTCATAGGTTCAAGAGGGAAACTAGAAGGAGACAAGGAGCTAACAGAAGATTACATCAAATCTGCTACATCGTATAATAATTTAGAAAAACTATCTCAGGCCATCATCGATAATAAATTCAAATACAAGGACATCCCCAATGTTAAACCAATTTTTAGACTGAGTCCACCTAAAAATGGATATGAGGGAATAAAAAGATCATTTGTTAACAAGGGAGCTCTAGGGTACCGTAGAAAAGAAATAAATAAATTATTAGAAAGAATGATATGAAAAAGTTAAATATTTCAAAAAATTTTTATATGGATATGTCCTATTAAATCTCAGAGGGGGAAAACCATGGAAGAAACATTATATAATATTGAGATACATAAAGGGATGGATGGATACTTTGGAAAAATCTTTTCAGATGCTGATGGCATTAAAGAGTTTAAAAATGATCATTTAGATCAGCTACTAAGAGATATGACCATTGATATGCAGCTTGCCCTGGAAGAATTTTCCAATCGTTCCAATGAAGAATTTGCCGAAGGCCATGACGGGGGAAAAATATAAGGGTAATCTTTTTAAATGTATCTGGCATTTGGTGCTTCTATTATATCTATAGATATGGAGGATAATGTTACAATATACTCGATTTGAAAAGGCACGTATAATTGGTGCCAGAGCCCTACAGATATCCATGGGAGCTCCATCACTAATAAAAATACCAAAAGACGTTATTTTCCCTATTGATATAGCTATGCTTGAGTTTAAAGAAGATGCAATACCAATCACTGTAAAAAGAGTTGAGCAATTGTAATTTAAAGAGGAAATCACATGGCCAAAGATGAACAGGAGAAGGAAGCAGAAGTGCAAAAAGACGAAGAAATGATGGCATCTGAAGAAACATACATGACCTCTGGTGCCCATATCGGAACAAGACAGAAAACAGCAAATATAAAAGAATTCATATACAAAGTTAGAAACGATGGATTATACATAATCGATGTTAAAAAAACTGACAAGAGGATAAAAATTGCCGCAAAGTTTCTTGCTAAATATGATACAGCCAATATTCTAGTTGTATCTGTACGTCAGTACGGGCAAAAACCAATTGAGAAACTAGGCGAATATACAGGGATGAATGCCTTAGCTGGGCGTTTCAGACCAGGTACCCTGACAAACCCCAATGCCAAAGGATTTCTTGAGCCTGAACTGGTGATTGTAACTGACCCACTTGCCGACTCGCAGGCCCTGCATGAAGCAGAAAACATTGGTATCCCAGTTGTTGGGTTATGTGATACTAACAACGAAACCAAACACCTTGACCTAGTAATACCAACAAATAACAAAGGAAGACGAGCGCTAGCTCTTGTCTATTGGTTATTAACCAGAGCAATAATGAAGGAAAAAGGTAAGATAAAATCATATGATAAGTTTAAACCTACGGTAGAGGATTTTGAGGCCGAAATCTAAATAGTTTTTTGAGGATAGCTGCATAAAATTACAAGGTTGAAAGGAGATACATTGCAGATTAAGGTAAGCGATAATATAATACTTGTTGGTACTGCACATATTTCACAAGACAGTGTCGATGAAGTAAGAGAAACTATTGAGCGATATAAGCCAGATATTGTCGCGGTTGAACTTTGTAAGAGGCGGTACGAATCCATAACAAAAAAGGATAAATGGGAAAACACCCCCATTACTTCTCTTTTAAAATCAAATAATTCATATCTAATGCTTGCACAAACATTCTTGTCATCCGTCCAGAGAAAACTGGGCAAAGATCAAGGCGTTGAACCTGGCTCTGAAATGATTGCAGCCATGGATGAGGCGAAAAATCATAATTTAGAGGTGGCACTTGTAGACAGAGACATATCAATCACCTTAAAAAGAGCCTGGAAAAAGATGGGCATTAGAGAGAAGTTTAGATTGACTTGGGAATTTCTAAAGGCAATTCTGGGATATGATGAAGAAGAATTAGAAGATCTGGATCTAAAAGAATTAATGGACCAGGATGTAATCTCTGCTATGATGGAGGAACTTGGTGAAATTGCTCCAAGTGTTACCACTGTTTTAATCCATGAAAGAGACATATACATAGCGAAAAAAATTCTTGATGAAAGTAAAAAAGGAAAGGTCGTAGCAATAGTGGGCGCGGGGCATCTTAAAGGTATTAAAAAACATTTAGAGAAGAAAAAATTAGATGTCGATCTGAAAGAGTTGGAATATGTTCCTCAAAAACGATTTAGCATATTGAAAACCATTGGTTATGCTATACCCGTTATTTTTGCAGCACTAATTGTCTATGCTTTTCTAACTAAAGGATTTGATCTAGCTGCAGAGATGTTTATTTATTGGTTTTTGATCAATGGCATTTGCTCAGCAATTGGAACTGCAATTGCACGAGGGCATCCGCTCTCTATAGCAACTGCTTTTGTCGCTGCTCCAATTACCTCATTAAATCCCGCAATCGCCGCTGGATGGGTTGCTGGGTACGTAGAAGCGAAATTAAGAATGCCTGTGATAAAGGATTTTCAAAATCTTGGTAAACTTGACAGTCTTCGTGATTTCTGGAATAACCGGGTTATAAGACTACTCATGGTTGTAGCATTAGCAAATGTAGGCAGCATGATTGGCACATTTGTGGCGTTACCATATATACTAAGTCTTGGATTTGGCGGATAAACTTTTTATTCTCAAAACATTCATAAACACCATAGCAATTAATTGGAAAACATATATGGCTGAGAAAAGAAAGATCTATACATCTTTTCATGACATACCTCCCAGGGAGTACATGTACTTTCCAAAAGGTACTCTTGAAATGGGGAAACCAGGAAAATTCAGTAGGATTGAAATAAAACATCTCCTCATATCAATGGGCGTTTTAACAATAGCGTTTTCATTTGCGCTTACAGGAAACAATCTAATTACTGGACTTACCAATGGATTTAAGTTATATTCTTTACCATTTGGCATTGCAAAATCGTTTTTAGGGGTAGTGACCGCATTTTTCTTCCATGAATTTTCACACAAATTCATGGCTCAGAAATATGGCCTATGGGCCGAATATAGAATGTTTCCCCGGGGTCTATGCATGGCACTATTTCTTGGAGTTTTCACCCCATTAGTATTTGCAGCCCCAGGAGCAGTAATGTTCAGGGGAGAACCAAGAGATTTTGAAATGGGGCATATAGCTGTTGCGGGCCCTCTATCAAACATAGTGATTGCCGCCGTGACACTTCCACTATATCTCTTTGTTTTCTATGAAATATCAGTATTGGGGGAAATTGTTGGGTTTATATGTTTAATAAATACAGTACTAGCAACATTTAACCTGCTACCCTTTGGTCCACTTGATGGGGTAAAAGTAGTTAGATGGAATGGGACTGTCTGGGCAATATTGCTTATTGTGGCAATGACCATGATGACAATCATATTCATCCGATTTACATTTTACTGAACTAGAAATATCGGCATATAGCTCCACCGTATCTTAAAAGTCAAGATAACTATGTAGGGAGATATAAAAATATATTGAATCTTTATCTAGACAGAAACTTCATTTTAGATATTGATCTGATATTGATTAGCCCTAATTTTTTAATATCTGGATATATCAAGATACTACCCACAATTATTGCAAGTGCATCTGCAATAGGAAATGCCAACCATAGAGTCGGATGGCCAAACTGAAGAGTTAGAAAATATAAAACAGGGAAAAAAGCAATAAGCTGTCTTATTGCAAGAGCAATAAATATTTTCATTCCTTTTCCAATTCCTTGGAAAACCCAAATGACAGTTACTGCTGGTCCAACTGCAAAGAAGAGAAGATTTATACGACGAAATGCATCTGTTCCAATATCTATAAGAGCTGCATCTGAGCTAAATATCTTGATAAGCTCCCCTGGAATGAGTTGGAATATTAAAAAAGCAAAAAAGGAAACTGAGAATGTAAATAATATCGCTATTTTGATAGTCTCCCTGATTCTTTTGTAGTTTTTACTACCATAATTGTATCCAATAATTGGAATCAAAGCTAGAACTAATGCAAGTACTGGTGTCAAAACCAAAGTTTGGAGTTTGTAGTAAATGCCAAGAATAGCAACAGTAACAATAGCCATGGAAGATCCCCCGAGTATCATATTTGCCCCACCAATAGTTATGCTTATTACCAATTGGATCATCATCGTTGGGGTACCAACAATAAATAGTTCTCTAATTACATTCAAATCAGGCGTGAATCCTTTGAATGTTATACCTACTTCAGTTCTATTGTTTATCAAAATCACAGTTACAAAAATGCAGGAAATGACCCTAGATAAAACAGTAGCAATAGCTGCACCTTCAACGCCAAGTAATGGAAAGCCCCATAAACCAAAAATTAACAATGGATCTAGAACAATATTTAAAGATGCAGTCAAAATCAATATAAACATCGGTAATAGATAATTCCCTTGAGCTCTAAGAATGTTGATACCTGCCCTAAGATAAAACAATGAAAAAGATCCTAAAAGAATGATACGCAAATAGGCTGCACCTAGATTTATAACATCAATATCACTAACAAACAATCTGATAATATTCTCTGAAAAAAATTGGCCTATTATGAGAGTAATAAACCCCAAAAATACAGCCAAAAGAATTGAATTACCAGCAGCCAGACTTGCTTTCATCTGCTGTTTTTTTCCAAGCGATCTTGATATCAAAGATTGGGTGCCAACACCCGCCCCAATTGCTATACCTGCAAGAATCATTTGTATCGGAAAAGCAATTGATAGGGCTGAAATGGCATTTACACCAAGTCTACCAATAAAGATCGTATCAACTAAATTGTAGCTTGTTATTAATATTAGTCCAATAGCAGAAGGAACAGATAATCTAAGGAGAAGTTTTGCAATGGGTTCTTCACCCAATCGGTCAGAATTAGATTTGGTATTCATAATCAATGCACATTTCTATTTCTGTACGTATGATGACTTGGAATAGGACTTGTAAATTAATAACTTTTTAAAATATGAAAAAATTATTATCTCACTGATCAAAAGACATTTTCAGAATAAAATAATATTAATTTTGATAAAATACTTCACAAAAATGATTAGATTGATATAATTATACATTAATTTATATATAATGGAAAATAATGGAAATAACAGAAGAGTTGTTATTATCCTCTGATTTTCAATTTTTGTTTTTCCTGTTCACGTTTGATTTTTAACAACGCTTTTTCTTTCCGACGTTGATCTGCGGTTTTTTTCGGAGGCTCTACTTTAGAAGCTTTATCTTTTTCTATATCTTTTGTTTCTTCAGTAATCTTTTCTTCCTTTGTGGTTGATTTATCTTCCTCAGATT
>JAUWWG010000108.1 GCA_030616985.1 Thermoplasmatota archaeon | reverse complement strand
GCAAAGGCTGAATCAAAGAAAGCGAAAAAGACCGAGAAAATAAAATGAGAAAAACCTTTAAATGGTAACTCTATCCCACCTCGATGGCAAAAAAGAGAAAAGAAAAAACCGAAGAAGAGGAGTTAGATTTTAAACTCCCAAAATTTGATGAAGAAAAATTTCTTAAAAGAGAAAGGCGAAATATCAAAACTACATTTCTCTCGTTTTTGTTTGGTTTTCTTATTGCTGTTATCTCCTTTGGTTTTTGGTCTCTTTTGAGTGGGAATGATTTACGATGGGAATTAGTTTTATTGTTTTGTGTTTTCAATGCATCCTGGTTGAAATACCTATTTATCAAATTAAACCTGGATCTCACTGACTTTGGGCGGAAAGGGTGGTTTACATCTTATGCGATTTATTTTTTCACATGGCTTCTGGTGTTTCTGGTGCTTGTTAACCCTCCGTTTTATGATGATGAGTCACCTCTCGTTGAAGTTGTTGCACTGCCCAGTATGCAAGAGTTAGGTGGGACCGTTAAAATAATTGCAAGGATTGTCGATAATGTCGGCGTAGAAAAACAAAATATTGATTTCAATTTGATTTATCCTGATGAAACAAGTCATTCTCCTGAGTTTAACTTTGAGGATAGTATATTTAGCTATACGTACGAGAATACTGGAAATCTGGTGGGAACATATGAGTTTACACTATTAGCTACTGATATAAATGGCCACAATACATCAGAAATTGTTGGGACTTTTGTATATGATAATGATACAATAAAATTGGCATCTCCTGCAGGTGCTGGTGTTGCACCAGGTCCAGCGGTTACATATGCCGATTCTATTAGATTTGATGTTGGAGCAGATGTCAGTAGGATGTATTACAAAGTAAATGATGGCGTAGAAATCAATGCAACTTTTGATGGGGATTACTATGAGACATCTCCTGAAATGGTTGGTTGGCTGAGAGGCGAAAATGCTACTGTAAATGCCTATGTAGATATCGTCTATTATTTTGTCAATTTGAATGAGCAATTCAATAATACAATCGTAGATACTTCTACCTATTATTTCGGAGTTAGTGATGATTCTAAAGTTGGTACTGAAGTATCTCCTGAGATAGCAATTCCGGGACCTGGGCTTTACATGGTGCCTGGATTTGAGTTGCTGGTATTTGTCATCTCTCTTGTCGTTGTCGTTCTAATCTTTAAATACAGGAAGAAAGATAGAAGAAACTAGACATGAGTGTGCTATCCGAGTTCTGTCGAAATCTGAAAAAAGATTTCACACCGAAAATAAAAGATCCAACAAGACCGGTTAGATGCTGGTCTGAAAAAGATGTTTTAGCTGGTAAAATTGTTGATGCATTCGTGATTATTTTCAGGACCAGGGGGTGCTCCTGGGCTCTTAATTCTGGATGTACTATGTGCGGATATTTTAATGACAGTATGTGGGAGAGAATATCTGATGAAAATTTGTTGAAACAATTTGAGACTGCTATGAAAAGATATTCCGGGGAAAAATTTGTTAAAATTTTTACTTCAGGGAGTTTTTTGGATGATACTGAAATAAAACCCAGAGTTAGAAATGAAATTTTAGATAAACTTGTTGAAACAGCGGATAAAGTATCGGTTGAATCGAGGCCAGAATACATTACAGATGACAAATTGTTGGATATAAAGAATATTTCCCAATCTAAAACATTTGAGATCGGGACTGGTCTTGAGACTGCAAATGATTTTGTGAGAGAACATGCAATTAACAAAGGATTTACGTTTGATGATTATAAAAATGCTGCAGATGTTTTGAAGAAAAACGACTGTGAACTCAAGACTTATGTACTCGTCAAACCTCCATTTCTGACTGAAAAAGAATCTATTGAAGATGCTGTTGGTACAATTGAAAAAATTAAAACAATTACGGATGTTGTATCACTCAATCCAACAAATGTGCAGCGTAATACATTGGTAGATTATTTGTGGAAGCGAAAACAGTACCGACCAGCATGGCTTTGGAGTGTTGTTGAAATATTAAAACGAAGTAAAAAAACAGCAGGAAATGTGAGAATCAAGTGCGACATAGCAGGAGGCGGTGGAATACGAGGTGCACATAACTGCAGAGAATGCGATAGTAAGTTTCTCGAAGCAATATCATCGTTTTCACTTCATCAAGACGTAAAAATATTTGATGATCTTGATTGCAACTGTTATGATAAATGGCTCGATCAAATTGATATCGAGAACATTGGCTTTGGTTCTCTTGTTAATATGTACGGGTAGGGCATTATGGAAAAAAAGGTTGTAAAAGGAGACAGTGTAGTCCTTATTGACTTGGCGTTTAGAAAATTCATCATCGATACGAATGATAAAACAGATAAATACAAAGGAGTAGGTGTGATAGATCCAGGAAGTCTAGTGGGAAAGCAATATGGTAAACAAATAGAAATAGGAAATAAACAGTTTTGGATTCTGAAGCCATCTCTACAGGATAAACTTCAGGGTTTGAAACGCATGGCACAGATTATTTTGCCTAGAGATGCCGCACATATAGTGATGAATTGCTCTATAGAATCTGGAAATACTGTGCTTGAGGCAGGTATAGGCTCAGGTTCTCTTACAATAGCACTTGCAACTGCTGTAGCTCCAGATGGAAAAGTTATTTCATATGACAAACGTGAGGATTTCATAGAGCATGCATTGAAAAACCTGAAAACTGCAAAATTAGATAAATATGTTACAACCAAAATTAAGGATGTCACTGAGGGGATTGATGAAAAAGAATTGGATGCTACGATCCTTGATATACCAAATCCTTGGGGTGCTGTTAATTATGTGTGGAAAGCATTGAGACCAGGTGGTTATTTCTGTTCATATTCTCCACTTATATCTCAAGTGGAACAAACAGTAAAAGAAATTAGGAAAAATAACTTCATCGAGGTTAAAACATTTGAAAACATCCAACGTGAGATGGTGATATCCGATCACGGAACAAGGCCGAGTTTTGATATGCTTGGACATACTGGATATCTTACGTTTGCAAGGAAAGTGTTATAGTTTTATTCCTCTTTGGTTCTGATAGTTACCAGATTTTTTATCATAAAGTTCAGATGGTTTTGTGGAAAGATTTTCAAAAACAATTTGGCAGAATCTATCACCAATCGGTATCTCTATTTCTTCATCATTTGAGTTGAAACAACTAATCGTAAGTGTTCCATGAAAGCCGGCATCAACCTTCCCAAAACTTGCCATGATCCCTTTACGTGCGTAGCTTGATCGTATCCATAGTTGAGATGTTATCTGTGGACCCATTTTCACAAATTCTTTTGTGCTAATTGCAAACCATGTCATTGAAGGGATAGTAGCCATCCCCTCTTTGATATGTTGATCTGATTTTTTTATGTAAATCTCATCAATGGATAGATCATAGCCATTTGGTGTGAGGTTTTTTTGATTAAACGGTTCTATTCCAAGTTCATTATTTTTCATGGAATTTTCAATATCTTTATCGGAAAGAATGGTCATAGAAATCACGCCTTTATCGTTAGATAATTTTAATGCTATTTACAACTACATTTTGTAATGGTTTATCGTTCCTATCCTTTTCGACTTTTGATATAGAATCAACTACCTCCATTCCTTCAATCACTTTCCCAAAGATAGAATGTTTACCGTCAAGCCAGGGTGTTGGAGCAACCGTAATGAAAAATTGCGATCCTCCTGTATTTGGACCTGCATTTGCCATTGAAAGCATGCCCTTGGAATCATGTTTTAGATCTGGATGAAACTCATCTCTGATGGTATATCCTGGTCCTCCTCTGCCAGTTCCATGCGGGCATCCACATTGTACCATAAAATTTGGGATTACTCTGTGGAAAATGAGACCATTATAGAATCCTTCGTCTAATAGTTTAGTGAAATTCCCTGTTGTTATAGGTGTCTTGTCTCCATAAAGTTCGATTTTAAAATTGCCTTTGTTGGTATTAAATTCTACTATTTTATTTGTCATTTTTATCACTCATTACCTTTTTTATTGACTTTCTATTGTTATGCTATTGATTGTTACATCTTCTAATGGTTTATTACTTCCATCTGTTTCAACTTCAGATATGGCATTAACAACGTCCATCCCTTCGATCACTTTACCAAAGACTGAATGTTTACCATCCAACCAAGAAGTTTCTGCAACCGTAATGAAAAATTGCGATCCTCCCGTATTTGGACCGGAATTTGCCATAGAAAGTATACCTGGAGAGTCGTGTTTTAAATCATCATGAAATTCATCAGGAATACTGTAACCTGGATCGCCTGTTCCTGTTCCATCTGGACATCCACCTTGTATCATGAATCCAGAGATGACACGATGAAAAATAAGACCGTCATAGAATCCTTCATTAGTTAGGTTGATAAAGTTTCCAGTTGTTATGGGTGCTTTATCTTCATACAATTCAATCTTTATTATTCCCTCGGTTGTGCCAAATACTGCAATACGATTTCCGTTTGGAGTATTGTTATCTTGATTGCCATCTGTATTACTTCCTATATAAAGAACAGCTACAGCTATGACGATTACTATTGCAATAACTGCCAAAATAGCTATTATCTTTACATTTGGATTTGCTTTTTTAGGTTCTGCAGGCCTTGATCTTATCCTACTACTGCCACTTTTTTTTGTTGTCATAATAGATGTTGAAATACAACATCTAATAAATAAGTATTTTGAACAGTAAACTGAATTTGTTCAGTAACATACCAAATTCTTTTACATTGTAGAAAGTTATACTTTTAGTTATCCGAGGGTAAGATATTTAAAACAAAATAGCTAATGATACAATGTTGAAGAATACTAAACTCGATTCAAAGAAACAAAAGAAACTTTTATCAGTTCCAAAAGAAGAATCTACGAGTCTATGTGGACTTTGCCGCGGTACAAAGCTTTTGTGTGGCAGATCACGTTGCCCTGTTCTTGTAAAGTTTCATTCACGTGATAAGGTAACGCCTTTGATTGATAAGCTTAGTTTGAGTGGTTCTTCTCCACCAAGTGTTTTTATTGGTAGATTCGGATATCCAAAAGTATCAATTGGACCTATGATTCCTCCAGTTATGGGGGATACTTCTCTTATTGATACGCCTGAGCTTTGGTTGGATAAAAGCATCGATGATATTGTGGATTTCCGCTCTATGCTTATTCGTGGAACGTATAATGTTGATGTATTTGATGTTGAAAATCCAAACAAGATTGTAGGTTTTACTCGCGAACTTGCGCTTTCTAAAAACAGTGTTTTTGCTGAGGCTATTTTTGATAAAAAACCTCGAGGACGAATTGCTTTTTATGATTCTGCACAGCCTCATGGCCCTTCTGCACCACTTAAGAAGTTTGATATTACTAATCCAAAATATGAACAGCACATCGAGAAGGCATTTTATGATACTGATTTGAAGGCTAGATATGCTGTTTTGGATCTGTACAGAGATGGGGTAAAAATATCTAAAATTCAACGAGCTTTTAGTGTCGGAGCTTTTGGAATTAATAAGTACAGAAGGTTTGTTCCCACCAGGTGGAGTATTACTGCTGTTGATTCAATGCTTGGCAAAGAGTTAATGGAAAAAACAAAGACACGCCCGTACATCAACGAATTTAGAATTTATTATCTGAACCAGTTTGACAACAGATGGATTGTTTTGATGATGCCAAGTGAATGGCAATATGAACTTATTGAGGCGTGGTATCCAAATACAACGTGGAATCCCTATGGATCATCCATATCAATGTTTAACAGTTATGAATTCTACAAGAGTAGGACGACCTATGCTGAAATAGGCGGCTGTTATTATGCTGCGCGTCTTGCAGTAAACGAACTGTTAAACAAGGAACGACGTCAGGCTGGAGCAATAATAATGCGCGAGTCTCATCCTGGATATATTATGCCAATAGGTGTATGGAATGTCCGTGAGAGTGTAAGAAGAGCATTGAAAGAACCTTATCGAAAATTTGATACTTTGCATGAAGCACTTGTCCATGTATCTGAGAAAATGGATATCCCACTTCAGAGATGGATTAAAAACAGTGCTATCATCAAAAACCAGTTGTATCAGAAAAGACTTGAGGATTTCTAGGGGATTTTATGAAGATCAGACAGATTGATTGTAAAACTGCGTTATCGCCTTCAAGACTCCCTGGAATTGATTATTCGTTAAATCCATATAGGGGTTGCGAGCATAATTGCGCGTATTGTTATGTTCCAAACGTGTTGAGAATCAGTAGGGAAAACTGGGGCGAATTTGTTGATGTTAAAGTAAATATTCCCCTTATTCTTTCAAAAGAATTAAAAAAGAAAAAACCTGGTGTTGTTGCGATTTCAACAGTTACGGACCCCTATCAGCCTGTTGAGGAGAAATATGAGCTCACGCGATATTGTTTAGAACAACTTCTAATGCACGATTTTCCAATCTGCATTCAAACTAAATCCAATCTAATAGTTAGAGATATTGATATTATATCAAAGTTTTCCGACGCGGAGGTAATGGTCAGTATTGCAACACTGAATGATGCCGAAAGAAAATTACTTGAGCCAAACTCATCTTCTATTGATGAGCGACTAGATGTTATACGAAAATGTTCGGGTGAAGGAATTAGAACCAATGTTTTTTTTGGCCCAATATATCCAACGGTCAAGAATGGTGATTTAACTGAAATTTTAAATGTCTTTATGGAGTGCGGCGTATCGGAGATAATGATCGATGGCTTCAATCTTAAGCCGGGTGTTTGGAAAAATATGAATTCGATATTGTGTAATAATATTGATGTCCTTGAACTCTTTTCAAAAAACCTCAAAAACAAGGATTACTACACCCAAATCAGAAATGAAATAATAGAATTTGGCAGGTTTAAAAAAATAAAAATTGTAGATGCATTTTAGGTCATTTCATATCATTGTTTGTCGAATACAACTGTCGGGGCAATTCTTCCTTTTTCTTGGTTAGAGTATTTCAGTAGTTCCGAACGATATAAAAGTTATAGCCTCTGGTGGTGGAGAAAATGTTGGATTAGACCAATGATTAATAGCCATAATTAATGATTTAAAAATCTACTTTCGGAACTACTTATCTGCAGTACTTCCGAATGTAAAAATCTACCAAGGAAGCCACCAGTTTCTCCTGTAGAATCCTTATCAGAAAAGTGATTTTTTCGAGCATTTTTATTAACAAAATTACCAAGGAAACCATTATTGTCCATGAAATCATCTAAATTAGTCTGGTTTTTCTTGTAACTTGACATAAAACCACCATCTTTCCTGCGGATAATTGGTAGAACACGTTTCTCCTTCTTCCCTCTTAATTGATTTTTTTCAACAGAAGAAAGATTCACACCGAAAACTTGAGACATTTGAGCAAGATCATGATAACTGATAACCTTTGATTTCCTCATATCCAGCATAGCTTTCAAAGCAATCTTGTTCTTATCATCCAAGAAATAGAAGGATTTGTTATCCACTTGAGCTCTTTGAATAACTGGAAAATGTTTACGAAGAGTGTGAAGATTCTGACTGCAATTCCTTGCAGAATCTACGTACCCTTGTGTTAATAGCTGTTTCAATAACTCAAGGGTTTTACCTCTTATCTCTGATCT
>JAUWWG010000063.1 GCA_030616985.1 Thermoplasmatota archaeon | reverse complement strand
TTTCCATATCTGAATAATCTCCCCAATCGCGAGGATGTGGTTTAAAAATTATTCCAATATTTTTTTCTAATTTGTCTAATTCTTTGGATATATCTATTACAAAATTCTTTAATTCATCTGCGATGGTCCACTGAGAAGTTATTAGAATAGCTACAGAAAAATTTGAAATAAACTCTTTTATTCTGTTGTCTACTGACGCAAAGGATTTTTTCACTTCCTCTAAATAGGGGAAGCCTACGGAAATAACTTTATCGGGGTTAAACAAACTTCCTTTTTTAACAACATCGCTAAAAGCATCTCCATATGTAAGTAGATATTCAGGAATACAATCTCTATTTTCTGAATCTGTAGTTTTTACATATCCTGCATGATATTTTGTTATAATTCCATGTTGTAGCTCAATGGTCGGTATATCAAGTTCCCTGCAAACTTTCGATAACGCCATATGAAAACGTCCATATCCACACTTTATAAGAACTACTTCTGGCGATATCTCTCTCAAAAGTTTAACAAAAAAATCTTTTATATATGAAAAAACCGCAATAGAATCATATATGTCCTTCGCCAATTCATCTTTGTTAACTAGTATTTTTTTACAAAAAAATGCAATTATATTTTTTAAAACATCCTCTGATTCTATATAAATTTTTTTCCTTCTTAGTAATTTATAGAATCCTATATTCCAAAAAGTTTTTGAAAAAATGGGAATATGCATTGGTACATAATTTTTAGAATAAATTTTCCCTCCATATTTTCTCCTATCTCCAGAAGGAGTTGGCCATTCGAACACATAAAAATCATCCCCGAATATTTCATAAAGAGGATCCATGTAGATATCATAGAATTTTTCATTTCTAAACTTTCTATTTTCTGTTCCTGAAAAACCACAAATATTTATTTTTTTGTGAGTTAGATCAAATGGTGAAAAACCTTCCCTGAGAAGATAAAACAATGTTTTTAGAGATATTTTTTCCATTTTAGCATTAACACTTTGTTTCTGAGGGAGAGTGTAGAAAAGAATTCTTATTAAATTCCATAATTTTGTCCCATCGGAAAGTTTTATTGAATCAACCGGAAATTTTTGTTCTATTTCTTTTATTGTTTCAAAAATATCAGAGAGGGATATGATGATTTCCGTCTTCTTTTCTTCCTTTTTCATTTATCTCACTACGTCTAATCGAATGTAAAAGCATTATTTAATCTTATAACATCAAGAAGAGCAGAATCTACAATTACCATTAAATATAGTACTTTTATATCTTCAACGAGATGGAAGAAAAGAAATTTCCAATGGTGTCATTCATAATGCCCGTTTTAGATGAAGAGAATACAATTAGGCAGTGTTTTGATTCCTTATTGGATTTGGATTATCCTAAAGATAAAATCGAGATTTTAGTGGCAGAAGGGCATTCAAAAGATAACACTCATAAAATCCTTAAAGAGTATGCTAAAAAGTACAAAAACATCCTACTCCTAAAAAATCCAACCGGAAACACATCGATAGGCAGAAACATCTGTATCGAGCATGCCACTGGAGATATGCTGATGAACTACTCTGGACATGTAATAGCAGAGAAAAATCTACTAAAAATTCTTGCGTTAAAATTATCTGAACTTCCTAAAGAAATAGTTGCGGTTGGATGCTCTAATGTTTCTCCTGAAAAACAAAATTTTGTGGGGAAACTTGCAGGTGTTGTTTTCTCTAGTTTCATGGGTGGTAAAAATCTCTTTGTACAAAATGCAGAATTTGAAGAGGAACAATATTCCGATCATGTGTCTTTTGCATGCTATAGGCGAAAACCTGTAGGGGATGTAGGTAATTTCGATCCGGAGTTTTGGTGTGGTCAAGATGCCGAATTGGATTTAAGATTACTACATGCAGGTTATAAAATTTTATACACTCCAAAGACAAAGGTTCATCATTTTAAAAGAAGTACTGTTAAGTTACTCTTTCGTCAAATGTATCGATATGGAATAGCAAGGGCAAAAATGGTAAAAAAACATCCAAAGACGCTTAAGATATTTCACCTCTTGGGACCTGGTTTTATCACAGGAATAATTCTTTTTTTTATACTTACAATTTTTAATATATTGCCCGTATGGCTTATTTCCATCCTTGCATTGTCATATATCTTACTCTCCATCATTAGTTCTCTTCAGGTTACGATGAATCCAGTTTTGGTTTTTTCAAGCATTCTTTTTTATCTTTTAGTTCATGTGGGTTATGGACTAGGGTTTATTAGGGGGATTTTTTATGGCAAACTATAGTTTTATTAATCGTTTCTATATACGCAGCAAATATTATGGTTAAAATTGGTGTTATTGGAATTGGGAAATGGGGTAAAAACCATCTGAGGTCATTATCAGAAATAGATTGTGATCTTGTTGGGATTTCAGACGTAGATATAAAAAAGAAAAAACTGGCAGAAGAGCGTGGAATTGAATTCTTTGAAGACTACGCCAAACTTTTAGAAAAAGTTGATGCAGTTACTGTTGCTACACCTACTGATTTGCATTATGAAGTAGTAACTGACTGTTTAAATGCAGGCAAACATGTGCTTGTTGAAAAACCCATAGCTACAACTTCCAAACAAAGTAAAAAACTTACAGATCTCGCAAATTCAAAAAATCTCATTTTGTCTGTAGGTTATCTATTCCGATTCAATAACTCAATAAAACGAGTTAGAGAATTAGTAAAGGAGATTGGGGAGATACAGTACATAACATGTAGATATATTCATTCTACAAAACCTCCAAGGAGGGATTCAGGGGCGATACTTAACCTCGGAATACATCCAATGGACATCTTGAATTTCATTACAGATAAAAGGCCTGTTAAAGTCTTTGCAAAGAAGAAAAATCTCTTATCAGAACAGTTCGAAGATTCAGCTGTAATTATGTTTGATTATGGTAATTTTTTTGCAACGATTGAAGTCAGTTGTACTCACCCTGAAAAAAAGCGAGATATGTGGATTATATCTGAGAAAGAGAAAATTTATGTGGATTATTTCAATCAAAAGATAGTAAGATATCCGCTTACTGTAACGTATGAAAAGGTAGAACGAGAGGAATCTTTCGAGGAAAATATATCTATAAATGAGCCTTTAAAGGACGAGCTTACATACTTTGTTAAACTTGTTGAAGAAAAAGGTAAAAAAGAAATTTGGGATGTAGAAAACATCGGAAAGGAAGAATATTATACCACAAGAGCGTGTGAACTTAGTATGAAATCCGCTGAGACTGGAAGGGGAATTATGATATGAACAAAATAGCCGACACTGCAAAAATTTTTAAAAATGTACACTTTGGAGAAAATGCAACTATTGAGGATTATGTAGTCATCGGTACCCCTCCCATGAAAAAAAAGGAAGGAGAATTAAAAACAGTCATCGGAGACAATGCCGTCATCAGATCTCATAGTGTCATTTATGCTGGTAATATAATTGGAGATAATTTTCAAACAGGTAATAATGTGAACATTCGAGAAGAAAACTCAATCGGTAACAATGTAAGTGTTGGCACTAAGTCTGTTATCGAGTTCAAAACAAAGATAGAGGATAATGTCCGAATACACTCTCAGGCATTTATTCCTGAATATTCTGAACTTAAGGAAGGTTGTTGGATAGGGCCAAATGTTGTGTTAACAAATGCGAAATATCCAAAATCAATAAAAACAAAAGAATTTCTTGAAGGAGTCATCATCGGGAAGAATGCAAAGATTGGGGCAAATACTACTATTCTTCCAGGTGTTATAATTGGTGACAACACATTGGTTGGTGCAGGAAGTGTTGTGACAAAAAGCACTTCCTGTGATATGGTAATGGCAGGTAATCCTGCAAAGATCGTTGGGAATACCCGAAACGTTAAGTATCCAAATGGGGAAGAAGCATACGGCGGTGAGAAATGATGAAGGTACCACTAGTAGATTTAAAGGCAAATTATCTTTCAATAAAAGATGAAATTGATAGCGCTATTCATGAAGTCATCGATAACACCTCATTTATAATGGGCAAGTATCTGAAAAATTTTGAAGAAAATTACGCAAAGTTTTGCAAGGCGAAACATGCAATAGGTTGCTCAAGTGGAACAGCTGCAGTGCATTTGGCGTTACTTGTAGCGGGATTGACTGAAGGTGATGAAGCTATAACTGTTCCAAACACTTTTATCGCAACTACTGAATGCATTTCATATGTTGGTGGAAAAATTAAGTTTGTCGATGTAGACTCAGATACTGCTCTCATAAATATTGACAAACTCGAAAAATCCATCACTCCCAAAACAAAGGCCATTATCATTGTCCACCTCTATGGTCAGATGCCTGATATGAAAAGAATCAGAGAAATTGCTGATGATCATAATCTTTTCCTCATAGAGGATGCAGCACAAGCACATGCAGCAGAATGGAATGGACATCAACCTGGATATTATGGGGATATCGCAAGTTTTAGTTTTTTCCCTGCAAAGAATTTGGGATGTTTTGGTGATGGTGGTGGTGTCGTTACAAATAATGATGAATTGGGAGAAAAACTTAGATTGCTTGTTAATCATGGAAGAACTACAAAATATGAACACATAATGGAAGGATATAATTACAGACTTGATCCAATTCAGGCGGCTGTTTTAAATGCCAAACTTCCACACCTTCTCAAATGGACAGATTTGCGACGTAAACATGCGATATTCTATGACAATAATCTTCCTGAAAATGTGCAAGTACCTATTGAGGAAAAAGGTGCTAAACACGTCTACTATATGTATGAAATTAGAACAAAAAAACGTGATGAACTTATGCAATTCCTAAAGGGAAAAGGAATAAGCTGCGGCATCCATTATCCAATACCTCTTCATTTACAACCTGCCTATGTTAACCTCGGATTTAAGCAAGGTAGTTTTCCTGTATCTGAAACACTTGCAAAGGAGATTCTGTCAATACCTATATATCCAGAACTTACCGAAGGTCAACGTGCATATATTGTGGATAATATCAATCAGTTTTTCAACAAACTATCCAAGAAATGAATGGGTATTTGATATGCCTGAAAGTATCAGATTTTATATCTCTGTAATTAGGGATCTCATATGCCTGCAATTTTTTTTACATACTCTCTGACATCTCTTCCAATATCTTCGTTTTCCAATGCAAAATCAATAATTGCTTGAATATATCCTAGTTTATCACCTATGTCATATCTCTTTCCACTGAATCCTGATGCATAAACCTCTTGGGATTGTTTTAGAATTTTAATTGAGTCTGCTATCTGAAGTTCGTTGTTAACACCTGGAGGAGTTTTTTTTATACAATCAAAAATTTCTGGAGTAAAAACATATCTTCCAACGGCAGCTATATTTGATGGAGCATCTTCGATCTTTGGTTTTTCAACTACATCATCTATGAGATAGAGATAATTGTCAAGTTTTGTTTCCAGTTTTCTTCCTTTTATTGAACCATATCTGCTTATTTTTTCTATCGGGACTTCTTGAACAGCTATTACAGAATACTCATATTCTTTGAATACTTCTATAAGCTGTTTTATGCAAGGTTTTTCACCCTTTATTATATCATCGCCCAATAATACAGCGAAAGGCTCATCACCGACATGTTTTTCCGCTCTTAACACAGCGTCTGGTAAACCCTTTGGTTCTCTCTGTCGTATGTAGTGTACATCCACAAGAGATGAAATATCCTTGATGATCTTTAACAAATTATCCTTTTTGTCTTTTTTTAAACGCATTTCCAATTCAGGCGATTCATCAAAATAATCTTCAACTGCCCTTTTACCTCTGCCAGTGATTATAATTATGTCATTTATGCCTGAAGCAACAGCTTCCTTTACAACGTAGTGAATTGCAGGTATATCTATTAGCGGAAGCATTTCTTTTGGCATAGATTTTGTTACCGGTAGGAATCTTGTTCCTAGACCCGCTGCCGGAATTACTGCTTTTTTAACTTCCATTTACCAGCATACTCCCTCGTATATTTTTGCAGATTTAGCTTCCCTCAATCTTCTCCCGTCTATAACAATTTTTCCGTTATAATTCAATATTTTAAATTCATCCCATTTTGTAGTAATGAGAATTGCGTCAGAATTTAGAATTTCTTTTGCAGAAGAACAGTATTCTATTTGCGGATAAATTTTTTTAAAATTCTCTGCTGCTCTTGGATCATATGCTTTCACGTAAGCTTCTTTTTTGAGTAATTCTTCAACTATCGGGATTGCTCTGCTATCTCTTATATCGTCGGTGTTTGGTTTGAATGCCAGACCAAGTAATCCAATTGTTTTCCCTTTTAGATTTGGTATATGTTTCTTCAACAGTTCAATAAGCATTAGAGGCTGTAGATCATTTACTTCAATGACACTTTCTATTATTTTCGCTTCTTCTTTTTCTTTCTTAGTCCATGCAAGAAGAGCATGAAGGTCCTTTGGGAAACACGAGCCCCCCCAGCCTATACCCGAATCAAGAAAAGCCCTGCCTATTCTATTGTCGAGACCCATTCCATCAGCAACTTCATATGAATCAATATCTAATTTCTTGCAGAAATTTCCAATTTCATTCATAAAAGAAATCTTAGTTGCCAAAAAACAGTTGCTTGCATATTTAATCATCTCGGCTGCAGAAAGTGATGTTTCAAAAAGAGGGCATGGAAACTCCTTGTATAATTCCCTCAAAATTTCTTTGCTTTTATCACTATATGTTCCAATTACAATTCTATCTGGTCTTAGAAAATCATTTACTGCAATCCCCTCTCTTAGAAATTCAGGATTCATTGCAAGACCAAAGTCTTTTCCCACTTTTTTCCCAGAATGCTTTTCTAATAATGGCAAGACAATATCCCTTGTAGTTCCAGGAAGAACTGTACTTTTCACTACAACAAGATGCCAGTCATTTTTTTCCTTTAATATCTCCGCTATTTTAATTGTAACTTCTTTTACATAAGATAGGTCTATTCCACCATCACTTTCTGATGGGGTACCAACACAAATAAAAGTTATCTCAGTATTATTTATTGCATAATTATAGTCATCTGTTGCTTTAATATTCTCTTTATATTTTAACAAAAGATCTTCTAACCCGTCTTCATATATTGGAGATATGCTGTTGTTTATCTTTTCAATTTTTTCCTTATCGATATCTACACATATGACATTATTTCCAAATCTTGCAAAACAAGCACCACTCACAAGCCCCACATAACCAGTTCCGATGATTGATATTTCCATTGTATTGAGGGTATTAAAAAAGGCGATTTAAATGTTGGCGTCTAGGACATCTCGTATGGCCTTTTTTATTACTTCATCAGAACTATATTTTGCTTTCCAACCAAGTTTCCCTATCTTTTCTACATTAAACTGAAACTGCGGAACATCTCCTTTCCATCCCCGTTTCCCACCGGTATATCTGAATGTAACGTTTTGTAAACCTATTTCCTCTACAACTAACTCAGCAATTCGTGTTACTTCTGTTGTGGTATCACAACCAAGATTAAATAAATTGATCTGTTCGTTTGCACGTTCAAAACCAAAAAACATTCCGTCGACAGTGTCTTTGACATAAAGATATGGTTTCTTCTGTTTTCCATCACCAAGAATCTCAAGTTCTTTAGGATTTTCTTTCAGTTTGTTAATAAAATCTACGATAACTCCGTGTGTTCCTCGCACGCCAACAACGTTTGCAAATCTATAAATCCATCCTTGCATGTCGAAGGTGTGGCAAAATGAGCTGATCAGACCTTCAGCCGCAAGTTTAGCCGCTCCATACACAGAGATTGGGAGAAGTGGCCCATAATCCTCGGGAAGCGGAAACGGCGGTGTTTCACCATAAATAACGCTACTTGAAGAAAATACGATCTTTTTTATATCATTTTCTCGCATTGCATCAAGAAGATTGTATGTGACCAGTATATCTTTTTTGGCAATGTCGGGTTGCTGAGCACCCATTCTAACATCAGGATTTGCAGCAATATGAAAAACAACATCATGCCCATCTATTGCTTCTGTAATTTTTTCATTATCTATTAAATCTGCTTCAATAAAAGTAAATTTATTGTCTCCTAGGTGATGTTTTATGAATTCCTTTTTACCGGAACTAAGATCATCATATACGGTAACAGAGTTCCCGTCCTCGATGAGTCTATCAACAATATGGCTGCCTATAAATCCCGCACCGCCGGTTACAAAAACGTTCATACTCATAGTACCCTCTGAGCCAACTTATCTGACATTTATTTAAGTATTTTACCTTTACAATGGTAGAAAACAAATTCATACGCTAGATTATTTGTTTCCACTCTAAAAGGTGAATTAGATACCAACAAAACATTTTAGATGGATTACGAAAGATCATGAAATCGCCATAGGTTTTAAACAGTAGAAAATAATAAGAAAAAATATTTTTTTTCATCTGCATAATTTAAGCAGATGATATTTTATTGTTGTCCAATGAGATGTTCCCTGATAGATTCCACATTGCTTGAAATACTGGTTCCATGTAAAGTTTTTCATTTCTTTTTTCATTTTAGGAACAACAATGCTATAAAAACTTAAGAAAAACAGTACAACAAATACAAAACCTATTAACTCAATGTATATTTCCGCTATCCCACCACCACAAGTGGATAATAGCTATTCTTTTAAAAACAATTCTATTCCCTGCTAGATTGAATACTTTATGTCATTTGTTTTTCTTTTAAAGAAAAATAAGATCTGTTGGGACGCCATGTGGTCCCCTATCCAATGTCTATATAACAAAAAACAGCTATATTTTTATCATTGAAATGGTACTAAACTAGTCATCCCACCGATCTATATGAGTTCTATATATTTTCCTAAATGATTGAAATTTTTAGAGCTTTTTTATGTCTTTTGCGTTAGGTCCTTTATCCCCCTCTTCAATTTCATATTCAACTTTGTCTCCCTCATCAAGGAAGATTCCCTCTGGTAAGGCTGTACGATGGACAAAGACATCTTTTCCGTCTTCACCTTCTATAAACCCATACCCTTTTCTTGAATTATACCACTTTACAGTTCCTTTCATTTCTTCATCTCCTTAGACTTTGAAGTCTTTACTACAACAAAGAATAAAAAACCTCTAAAAGTTCAAAATATAAGCCATGAACCCTTCGTTTCTTCTCCTTCGTATGAATCTCGTAATAACCCATGTTTTATATAGATTTCTGTTCGAGTAATTATCTGGGGATTGTTAAAACCAGAGAGCTGTGCATAAAAATTATCAATCACGTCTTTGATTGGTAAACACACATAAATTATCAAATAATTTTCAATAATGGGATGATAAAACAGTAGAAATTAAATAAAAGACTATATCAGCGCTCTCATACTCCATATGTTCCCTATGCCATTTAGTTCTACCTCTTGATCTCCCTCATCGTCAGACCATGTTATTTTTCCGCTTATGCTACTCGTTCCAACCTTCATTCCTACATATGTCGGAATTTTCCACACTTTTTCACATGTATTTTCAGATATAATATTTAATTCTAATTCCACGTTATATGTTTTTAATAGCGGTTGAAGAATGCTTGGTTTCGCAGTCAGACTGAACTCAGAAGGCATTTTTACAAATGGGAAGATTTTTTCATCTGATTTTGTAATTTCAAAGTCAATATTGTCTAAAATCGTAAGAGTTTCTCCTTGATCTGTTGTTATAACTAGTGATCCAAATGGGTTGATTTTTGTCGTTTTGGTTGATAGGTACTGAGGTGTTAGATAGTAATTGCTGAAGTATATATTCCATCCGTTATCAAGTGTCATGTGACACCAGTCCCACCCATTAATCGATCCCCGTGTTATAATATTGGGTGACCAGGAGTGTTCATGATGTCCTTTTCCCTCTACGTGGTACTCTACCCCATCTATCTTTATTGTACCAGTTACATCACATCCGGTGAACATATAACTGGCAATGTTACTTTCCGATTTTTGAAAAGCTCTTTCTCCGATGGTCCATAATGGATCGGAAGGTGAAAAATAATTCAAATCTACGACTATTTCATGGTTTTTGTCAATGTCATTATCTTCTGCATGGACATGCCATTCAGGTGCCCCTCCTTCGGCCCACGAATCCTCGAATTCTATACTTAATCCAGGAGTTTTTGCTTGCAATGTAGGTTGCTTGATTAGTCCAAGCCCCCTTTCCTTGTTTATTATCCCTCCATATTTCTCTCCATCGGGTCCATTGAGCGTTACTACTAACATATCGGGTTTTAACGTTCCAAAAAGATCACCACGTGCCATATGGTTGAAACTAACGGAAACTGTCCAATCTTTTAGTTCACTGTCTTTGTCATCTAAAGTTGCACCGAAGTACCACCACTCTCTACAAATACTAATCCGGTCAAAGTGGACTCCTTCATCCTCTGGAGAAACAGCCCTCATGAATCCTATATATTCTGATGAAAGGGATACAGGTGGCGTTGGTGGAGGTGGTGGGGGTAACGGATCATCTGGTTGCGATGTGGGGATTTTCTCTTGTGTAGGGTATATATAGCCTGCTTTGGTTAAGACAACCCCTGCTATAACTATCAAAGCTACTACGATTATCGCATCGATCTTATTAATTTTGAAATTCGATTTAGAATTCACTTTAAGCCTCTAATATATTTAATTATTTATACATTAATATTTATTACTGCGTTATTAAAGCTTTCTTTACACTTGTTGTCAGGATATCTTAATGCTATGTGGAAAACTGTTTGTTTGGATATGCATGTGCGCTTGCACGTTCATCTGCGAAAAAGATACTTAAAACCTATATGCATTTTGTCTTTTTGCAACGATCGGGAAGGAAGGAAAGAAGCCCAATTATTAAGTTTAGAGAGAACCCATCCAATACCCCCTCTAAATCACCTCTTCTCCTTCCCACAGTTTTTTATATGTTATATTATGGTCTTTGGTTTTTACAAATCCGCAAAAGATTTAAGAAACCATAATTTTATTAACCTGTATTGATTTAATTTATGGGGAATAAGTATGAAGAGTGTAAATAAAATATTGATTGTTGGGATTTTGGCGATGTTTTTATTGGCAACTGTGACTCCAGCTTTGGAAATAAAAAGTAAAACTTTGAATGAAGAGATAATTGTATTGGATTTTTCCTTTTCAGAGCCATGGTTGGAAAAGATAAATATTAAGGATAGAGTGTACGATAGAATAACTGTCGATGGACTTCCAAACATTAATGATTTTAGAGAGCCACGCTTGCCTGTTAAACCAGTAAGGATACTTTTACCACAGGGCAGATCCATGGAAAACATAGAAGTTTTCACATCTGATAAAATAAGTTTAGGCGCAGGCTATAATATTGAATTGGGGGCTAAAGTTGTACCCCTGGTAACGACACAACAAATAACCAAAAAACAAAATTCCAATGCTATAAAACCTCTGAAATCCACTTCTGATATTGCACCTGAGCCACTATACTCAGATGTTGCTGTTTATACATCTAGAGGTTTTTCTATTCTTCACATAAACCTTCATCCAGTTCAGTATCTACCAGAAACTGGAGAAATTTTTTACTATGATCATATGACACTCCTCGTTGAAACAAAGGAGTCATCAGTGAATAGGGCATTTCGTGGCCTGCCAAAGGACTATGCACATGTTGAAAATCTTGTGGAAAACCCGTCAGATGTATACAGCTACAAGCCCAGTTCAGTAGAGAAACTACTTTCCACGGAAACTTATGATTATGTTATAATAACTAGTGATGAACTGAAGAATTCTGATGGCGAATAAACTTTTAAAGATCTTATAGATCATAAACTTTCTAAAGGG
>JAUWWG010000099.1 GCA_030616985.1 Thermoplasmatota archaeon | reverse complement strand
GAAAGAGGCAAAGGAGCACAAGCAAATAATATTATGGCTGCAAGGGCAATATCTGATGCTGTGAAATCAACACTTGGTCCAAAGGGAATGGACAAAATGCTTGTTGATTCAATGGGTGACGTTGTGATAACCAATGACGGAGCAACAATTTTAAAAGAAATTGATGTGGAACATCCATCTGCAAAAATGATTGTAGAAGTTGCAAAATCGCAGGATGAAGAATGCGGTGACGGAACCACCAGCGCAGTAATACTCACGGGAGAACTATTAAAATATGCAGGAGAGCTACTTGACCAAAACATTCACCCAACGGTTATCTGTGGGGGATATAAACTCGCTGCAGGAAAAGCAGTAGAGACACTCAATGATCTAGCCATACAAATAAAAGCAGGAGATAAAAAAACATTGAAAGATATTGCAATGACTTCTATGGCTAGTAAAAGTGCTAGCTCTGAGAAAGACACCCTTGCGGATGTTGTAGTTGACGCTGTAACCAACGTCGCAGAGACAATTAACGGTAAAACATACGTTGATCTTGATAACATCCAAATACAGAAAAAACAGGGGGGCGGAATTGCAAACACTGAAATAATCAGCGGTATAATTCTTGATAAGGAGCGAGTCCACGAAGGAATGCCAAAACACATAAAAAACGCAAAGATAGCACTAATAAATGCAGCACTTGAAGTAAAAAAGACAGAGGTAGATGCAAGAATCCAAATACAAGACCCATCACAACTTCAGGCTTTTCTGGATGAAGAAGAAGGCATGATTAGAAAGATGGTCGAGAAAGTCAAAGCAAGTGGAGCAAACGTCCTTATATGCCAAAAAGGCATTGATGACATAGCACAGCATTTCTTAGCAAAAGAGGGAATTTACACTGTAAGACGCGCCAAAAAAAGCGACATGGAAAAATTATCAAAAGCAACTGGTGCAAAAATTGTGGCAAACCTTGATGGCCTAACCTCAAAAGATCTTGGTAACGCAGGTAATGTAGGGGAGAAAAAAATCGGCGATGACAAAATGACTTTCGTTACTGATTGTAAGAACCCAAAAGCCGTATCCATACTAATTCGTGGCACTACAGATCACATCGTAGATGAACTAGAAAGAGGATTGCATGACGCACTTTCAGTTGTAAAGGTTGCCCTTGAAGATGGTAAAATGACTGCTGGGGGAGGATCAGCTGCTATCGCTATAGCAATGGCCCTCAGAGACTATGCACCATCAATTGGAGGCAGAGAACAAATGGCAATTGAAGCATTCGCAAATGCAATAGAGATTGTACCAAAAACACTCTCAGAAAACGCAGGACTTGACCCAATTGATATGATGCTTGAAATAAGAAGTGAACACAAAAAAGGAAACAAATACGCAGGTATCAATGTACTTGACGGGAAAGTAGACGACATGCTCAAAAACAAAGTCATAGAGCCATTACGTGTAAGTCTTCAAGAGATCGAGGCATCCTCAGAGGCTGCAACTATGATACTCAGAATCGATGACGTCATAGCATCAAAAGGCGGCGGTGGAGCACCAGCCGGTATGCCTCCCGGCGGAATGGGCGGTATGCCTCCAGGTATGGGCGGTATGGATTACTAGACTAATCCAACCTTTCTTTTCTTTTTTTTATTTACCATGCCAACTAAAAAACCAAATGACGAAAGGAAAAACAAATGCGATAAAAAAACTGATAGTTCAAGAAAGGAACTAAATAAACTGAAAGATGAAATAAACAAGCTAAAGCGAGAAGCAAAAGAGAAAGATGACAAACTACTTCGCAGCTATGCAGATTTACAAAACTATCAGAAAAGAACAGAAAAAGAATCACAATATAAGGAAAATGAAACAAAGAAAAAATATCTTTCAGAATTAATCGAGCTTAAAGAAATTCTAAAAAAGGCTTATAAAGACAAAGACCCAAGAGCGGGTCTCCAACTCACGTTAAATAATCTAGAAAATTTCTTTGAAAAAGAGCAAATAAAATACATAGACTGTGTGGGAAAAACATTTGACCATAATATTCATCATGCAGTTACCACTATAGAAAAAAATGATTGTGAAGATGGAACAATAGTAGAAGAGGTAAAAAAAGGATACCTCATAGATGATAAACTATTGAGACCTTCTCAAGTTATTGTTGCAAAAAATAAAGTAAAATGAATAAGGAGTGTGAAACCGTATGGGAAAGATTTTAGGTATAGATCTTGGAACTACAAACTCTGAAGTAGCCATTATAGAAGCTGGTAAACCTACTATTATTAAAAGTGCTGAAGGACAACCATATTTTCCATCTGTTGTGGCATTCACAAAAGATGGTGAGATGCTTGTTGGAGAAACTGCAAAGCGTCAGGCTGTTACTAACCCGGAGGGTACTGTACATCGCATAAAACGTAAAATGGGAAGCGGTGAAAAGATTAAGATTCGCAGTAAAAATTATACTCCGGAACAAATTAGTGCATTTATTCTTCAGAAAATAAAAAAGGACGCTGAGGATTTTCTTGGTGAGAAAATATCCGATGCAGTGATTACAGTTCCTGCATATTTCAATGATGACCAGCGCCAGGCGACAAAAGATGCTGGAAATATTGCAGGTCTAAACGTTAAACGTATAATCAATGAACCTACAGCCGCATCACTTGCTTATGGTCTTGATAAAAAGGGCGATCACAAGATAGCTGTGTATGATTTTGGCGGCGGAACATTTGATATCTCACTTATGGAAGTAGGTGAAGGTGTTTTTGAAGTGCTGTCTACTAATGGCAATACACAACTTGGTGGATCGGACATGGATCAAGCACTTGTTGATTACCTAGCTAATGAGTTCAAAAAGAAAAATGAAATCGATCTTAGAGATGACCCGAAATCACTTCAACGTTTGTTAGAAGCCGCTGAAAAAGCAAAAATAGAGCTATCATCAACACTTCAGACAGATATTAATCTCCCATACATAACAGTTATAGATAACAATCCAAAACACCTTGAAATGAAACTCACGCGTGCAAAATTCGAAGAAATCATCAGTCCAATGGTGGACAAGGCAGAAAAACCATGTAAACAGGCGTTAAAGGATGCTAAGCTTAAACCATCAGATATTGATCATATAGTACTAGTCGGTGGAACTACAAGAATACCGCTAGTTAGAAAAAAAGTAGAAGAGATTTTTGGTAAAAAAGCAAAACGAGACGTTGATCCAATGGAATGTGTTGCGATAGGGGCAGCCATACAAGCAGGTGTTCTATCTGGCGATATGGACGAAGATATTGTTTTACTTGATGTCACACCACTCACACTTAGTATCGAAACCCTGGGTAGTGTGGCAACTGAACTTATACCACGCAACACAACGATTCCGACAAAAAAAAGTAAGACATTCTCTACAGCTGCCGATAACCAACCAAGTGTTGAAATACATGTGCTTCAGGGTGAACGACCAATGGCTGCAGATAACAAAAGTCTAGGTAGATTTCATCTTGATAGTATACTTCCTGCACCACGAGGTATCCCTCAGATTGAGGTAACATTCGATATTGATGCCAATGGTATCATTAATGTTTCAGCAAAAGACAAGGGAACAGAAAAAGAACAATCAATAAACATTACGGGTTCTACAAAGCTTTCAGATGAAGATATAAACCGAATGAAGCAAGAGGCAAAGGAACACGAGGAAGAAGATAAAAAACAAAAGGAAAAAGTTGAAATAAGGAACAATGGAGACGCTCTTGCGCATACTGCACAAAAGACACTTGATGAACTAAAAGAGAAGATATCAGACGAGGATAAAGAAAACATAGAAAAAGCATTAAAAGAGTTGAGAGAAACATTATCTAACGATGACACAGATAAGATAAAAGAAAAAACCGAGGATCTCTCAAAAGCAATACAAAAAGCATCAACAGCTATATATCAACAAGCAGCACAAGAAGCAGCTGCCCAACAACAGCAAGCTGCTCCCAAGGGAGATAACAAGGAAACATGGTCAGGTCATCCATCAGGTGATGACAAGACTATAGATGCTGATTACAAAGTAAAAGACGATAAGAAAAAAAGCGATGATAAAAAGAAAAAGGATTGAAAAAACGGAAGAGGGTTATTTGGATTTAGAAATCAAGACAGATTAAAAAAATATTGTGTAGTGTCTCTTTAAAGGCACTGTCAATAATATAACCCAAATCAAGCACCTCTTCCTGAAGTTAATCCAGCTGAGAGTATTTTTCCAAAACCTTCAAAAACACATAGACGTTTTCCCCTAATCTGCATGCGGATGTGATCTAGAGGTTATGATTAGGGCCTTCCAAGCCCTCTGCCCGGGTTCGATTCCCGGCGTCCGCATTTATACAAGTATCTCTTTGCAGGGGTAGCCAAGCCTGGCCAACGGCGCAGGACTTAAGATCAACATCTAAATCATAAGGGTTCGATGAGACATCCTGTCTCGAAGGAGTCCGAGGGTTCGAATCCCTTCCCCTGCATTAAAAACAAACCTTAAATTTTATATCCAGTGGTTGCATATAGTGTAATAAATATAGAGTGGATAGAGGAGATATCTATGTCAGAAGGGATGGTTGTATCTGAGGGAAGGATAACAGTAGAGGATGTTGTATGCAAGACAGGAATAGATGAACTAGATGTGCAGCTTGATGGTGGAATACCAGTTGGTAATACAGTCCTTATGGTTGGAAGTAGTGGCTCAGGCAAAACCACAATATGCATGCAATTTTTAGCAAACGGTGCCAGGCAAGGCGAGAGGGGAGTATTTTTTACAATAACCGAACCTTTGTTCAAACTAACAAAAAATATGCAGGGATTCGATTTTTATGATAAAAAACTAATCGAATCAGGGATGATCAATCTTATAGACTTAAGAATTATAAGTGAGAGACTAGGATTAGACGCTGAGAAATATACCGTAGAAGATGCCAGCGCCTTATTGGAAGTACTGAAAGATATAGCAGATGAATTGAACGTAAAACGATTAGTAATAGACTCAATAACTGCATTATGTTACAGACTACAAACAAAAGAAATGATAAGAGATTTTATATTTAAACTGGGATCATCGCTTGCGGCTATGAACTGTACAACCTTCCTTACTTCAGAAGTGCCACCAAATGAGGTTAAATATTCTCAATATGATATAGAAGAATTCATAGCAGATGGTATAATATTCTTAGGAGATGTTGATAGAAGCGGAGATCTTATAAGAACGCTTCAACTGATCAAGATGCGAGGAACGGCACATAGTAGAATAAAATCTGCAATGAGTATCTCATCTAAAAATGGCATAGAATTAACTCCATTATTGAAATCTAGGGCGTGAATATAATGACCAATACTCTAATCGATGGCTTAAAAGAAAGAGTTTCTAATGCAATTACTATTAATCAATCGGTGGGAGTAATACTGCCCGGAAACAACTACTCTGATTTAATACAGGCATTGTTTGAACACATACACAGCAGATCTGAAGATGTATGGGTATATGTAACAATAACAAGACCTTATGAAAGCATATTCAAACAATTTGGAGATCTATCCAGTGGGGGAAATATTAAGTTTATAGACTGTATCTCTCGTGCCGCAGGATTACCAAAAATAGATCCCAATTGTATATTTATTGAAAGCCCGGCACATTTAGAAAAAATAATTATGGAGATACTAAACATCTTTAGAAATATAGGAGATAACGTTCAAAAATATCTGATAATCGACTCTTTAAGTTCGCTTTTGATATATAATGATGCTCAACTAGTGACCGAATTTTTTACCCACCTGACAAATAGAACCAGGCTATCAGACATTCATAGTGTATCTATTGCCATAGAGGAAGAGATGAGTGACAACATCAACAAAATAATATATTTAAGAAGTGATAAAATAATCAAATTGAGAGAATCGTTCATATAAATTAACGGTGAGACAATTATGGGTGAATCGTTGAAGAAGATAGAATCGGGAGATCGTACTGTTTGGATAACGCAACCAAATGAAATTGAAAGTATATTAAATAGGCGGGAAGCTGCATTCAATATAGCAAAGGAAAAGTTAGCAAGTGAACCTGGTAAAATTGAAACAGCCATGCAGATAGCTGAAGCATTTGGAAGAGGGTTGTTTGAAGAGTTTATTAAAAAAAATTCAGATGACTGGACAATGGAAAAATGGGTAAAACCAGTTGTAGGAAATATTTTTAATCCTATGGGTACAACAGCAACGTTCACCAAAATTACAGAAGATGAGGCGAAATCTTTGATATTTAGGTGTCAGCTCCATGAAGATTCAAAAGAACCACATATAGCATCTATTTTTACATATGGCTTTTTGAGAGGAATGCTTCTCAGTGCATTTCCTGAGGGGGAAATACTCATGGGGAGCAGCATGGCTCAAGGCGCTCCAATGATTGAATTTACCTACAAGACGAATGCAACAGATGAAGATAGGCTAGAACGTGAAAGAATTAAAGAAGTTTTCATGAATAATATCAAAAAATCTGAAGAGTAGATATGAGTAATGATGAATTTATTAGCACGGGAATAGATAAGCTCGACAGACTACTGGAAGGAGGGATCCTACGGGGGTTTACCACACTTATCTTTGGCTCCCCTGGAAGCAGTATAGAAATACTGAGCAAACAACTATCCATAACAGGTAGTGTACTCTATTTTACAACTGAAGAAACAAAAGATGAAGTTGTAAAAACCATGAGCAGATTTGGCTGGAATCCAGAAAATATAGACTTTGTAGATATAGCATCAAAATATTCTCAAACTATTCTAACTAGGGAGGAAAAGCGAGTAAGTATTTATGAACAACGATCCAAACTAAAAATCAAAGAACTGATCGAACTTGGTTCTTCAGGCATGGCACCCTTAGTTAGAGAGGAAGAAGATTTCCTTGCAATTTTATCAAATAAAATAAGATTATCCTCTTTTGAAAAGATAATAATAAATTCTCTGGATTTCTTCCTCAGCCGATATTCCCAAGAGGAAGTATTAAGAACGCTACATGCTGCCAAAATCAACAATATCGAAAAAAAAAGTGTACTATTTATTATAATGACAAGGGGCATACATGGAGATATATTTGAGAGACGGATGGAAGGAATTGCTGATTGCATTTTAGAGCTTGAAGTAATACAGAAGGGTTCCACTTTTGAACGGTTCCTGGCTGTCAAGAAGATGAGAAACTATGCAAAGAAAATTGGGATAGCACGATACGTGATTGACAGTGATGGTTTCGTATTAGAAATGATCGAGAGAATAATGTAAGGAAAGCAATTGCACGTAGTTTTTTCTTTATAAATATAAGGAGGACACAAGTTAAAAAATATTATTCTAAATTTTTAATAAATTATACGAAAAAATTTGAAGAAACATTTATAGGGGAGAAATATATATAATATAGTATAGGGGGCATAAAAGCATGAAAAATTTGTTGCCGATAATAATAGTAGGAATTTTAGTTATAAGTGGACTTGGAGCTGTTGCTGTACAGGAAAACGGAGATGAGACATCATTTAGTGCTGAATCTATTATGATATCAGAACCGATTATTACAGAGACAAATGAATATTTAACTATAAACCTAGAAGAATCTGAATCTTTTCTTATGGAAACAGGCAGGCCTATGCTACCTGTTATAACAAAGGTATTTACGTTTCCTTTAGGAACAAAAATTGTTGATGTCAAAGTCGATTTTGACACACAAAAGCAAGTATTGTCAAAAAAGATTCAGCCATCACCAAGACCAGTTCCTTTAACCAATGATCTACCATTTGAAAAAATATCAGCGGAATTGGTAATGGATGAGGAGATATATTCAAGCTCAGCGCTTTATCCATCAGAGCCATATACCATTCGAAAAGGTGCTGGGATAAGCAATGGGGAAAATGTTTTATTCGTAAATGTTAGGGTTACTCCACAGTATTCACCCGCAGATGATATATTATATGTTCCACAAGGAGAAATAGATATAGAAGTAGAATATGTGGTACCTGAAACACCTTATTTTACGGGTCTAGAAACCTATGATCTGCTTATCATAACAACTCAAGAGTTTTCAGACGGACTTCAACCTTTAGTGACTCATAAGAATAACCATAATGTAGAAACCATACTCAAAACAACTGAGGAGATCTACTCTGGATACAGCGAAGGAAGGGATAATCCAGAAAAGATCAAACTTTGTATCTATGATATGAAAGAGACTTATGACATCTCATATGTTTTACTTGCTGGTGGAAGAGATGGCCAGACATTCGGCTGGCACATACCAGAGCGAGTTACCAACAACGATGATGGCTGGGAAGCGGGATATTCCAGTGATCTTTACTATTCAGATATTTACAAGATCGTAGAAAACGAAACTGTTTTTGAGGATTGGGAT